>NZ_JBWBQS010000009.1:0-220171 GCF_056279125.1 Novosphingobium sp. Sphag1I
GGCTTCTACAACCCACGTAGGCGCCATTCATATCTGGGCGGCATCAGCCCCCTCGCATTCGAGGCCAAGGTGGCATAGTGAGATAGGTGACCGGCGCAAATCCGTTACAAGTCCACACATCAGAAGGCGAAAATCACGCTGCCAATCTAGCTTTCAACATGCACCGCCTAGTCTTCCACGAGACGCGGGCGGCGGGATAGTTGCGCCTTGAGGGCAGAAATCCGATCTTCATACCGAGGCAGGCACTGTAAAATGCCGACGGAATTGCGCTTTTTAGCGCTCGCGCCGGGGCTGCGCACCGTCACCATGCCTTCGCTGTCAAAAGCGACCGGTAAATGGAGGGGGCCAGTTGCAAAACATCGTGCGACTAATAGCGTAGATTGCCTAGACAGGAAGCCTTGGCGGGGCCTGAACTTCAGGCATGACCAACACCCAATGATCGACCCCAAGCGCCTGAGCTAACTCATATAACGTAATAACAGTTGGGTTGCGCTGCCCGCGCTCAAGGCTACTCAGATATTGCTGACTGAAGCCAGAACGCTCCGCGACCTCCTCCTGCGTCAAGCCCCGCTCTCGCCGCAGACGGGCCACATTCCTGCCGACCAGTTTCCGCATATCCATCGGTATGCAGATCGCAATTTACACATTTTAAGTTTATCAACTATAGTATGTTATACATTGGCGGATGGGAGGTAAGATTGTGACGGGCAAAAGGCTTGAGGCTGGCACTCTGGTCGGAATGGCCCTGTTTTTTGGCATCTCCATCTGGAACAATCCCAACTTCAGTACAGCCTTACGAACCTATGTGCATCAGTTGTTCAGTCACGGTCAAAATCCAGAACACCTTAGGGCTGAGCAGGCTTCTCCCTATGTGGTGACGCCTCTACAACCTGACCAGCAACAGGAACTGATTGAAGGAATGCAGTTTCTGATAGGGGGGCGATATGCCCAAGCCGTGCCCATCCTGAGCAAATATGCCAATCTTGGCGATGTTCATGCTCAAAGCATGATGGGAAGCATCTATTATTTTGGACTAGGGCTACCCCAAGACCGTGCTCAAGCGCTCCAGTGGTTTAGATTAGCCGCTAATCAAGGCAATCCTAGCGACATGGAAACCCTTGCAGAGGCAGCGGGGGGTGCGTTGGTGTGGGATGCCGCGCCCCGACAATCAGCACTGCCTTTGCCCGGCAACGCATCCACCAACATGGCACCTGCGACTGCTCTGGCTCAGAACAACAGCGCAAATGTCTCGCCACTCCCCATGACCTCCTATGCACCCAACCAGAACACAGTAGTCATGCCCCCCATCGGCGCCCGTGCGTCCGTGAGCGGGGCTTATGGCGACAGCCCTGCCAGCAGAGTCAATGAGGCGGACATGCCCTCACCACGTCGAATCCAAGATCCCGTCATCCTGAACAGGGCAGGTCCGAACAGCTTTACAGACCGGAACGGAAACACTTATACCAACGCCGGACCCCATGGCGTGATTAACAACCAAACCGGGCAATTCAGCCCCACCAATTGAGGCATGTAAGCTATCATGCTGAATGCATAGCGATATTTCGTAGCTAGAGTAAGCCCCCCCCTTTGGCAGATAGCAGATGCCTCCTGACAGCTGCATAACAAAACCTCAGACGCCTTTAGCTCCTGAGATTTAAAAATTTTGGGAAATTTTTTCTGAGGCATCATTGAAGCCCCCACCCCATACAAAACCCAATCCCCCTTGGGGGCCTCGGGCCGATCAAAGAATCCTTTTCATCCAGCACCGTGCTTCAGCATGAGGCCCACAGGAAGCCGTCAGACGGGTGAAAAGAATGCGCTCCGTTAACAAGCGCCTGCCAAATCGGCGCGCCTGATTGCTATCTGATTGCTATCCTCAATGGCGGAGCGGCCCCGAAGGGCATCAATCAAGCTAAACCATTGAAAATTTGGTGAGCCCATCTGGATTCGAACCAGAGACCTACTGATTAAAAGTCAGTTGCTCTACCGACTGAGCTATGGGCCCCCAACATACGCTGCTGAAGGCTTGCTTCAGGCGCCGGGTCGCGGTTCCCTAGGGGCGCGGAGGCTTCGGGTCAAGCGGCTGTGTAATTGTTTGATGCTAAAATTTGTGCGCGGATCACGCCAGTTGGGGACAAGTGCCGCCAAAGGGCGCAAAACAAAGTCACGCTCACGAAAAGAGGCATGGGGCACGCAAAGGCCGGGAGAGCGCCATTCTCCACCGCTCCACAGCACAATATCGAGGTCAAGCACCCGCGAACCCCAACGTTTTCCGCCGCGCCGCCCGAATTCGCGTTCGATGGATTTGAGCAGCGCCAGCATCGCAACCGGCCGCAGATCCGATCGCACCACCACCGCCCCATTGGCATAGCGCCGCAAGGACGGCCCCAAAGGCGCGCTGCGAATCACCGGAGCCATGCCCTCAATGCCCAGCCCAGCCTGCGCCAGCGCACCCAGAGCGGCCCGCAATACGCGCTCTGGCCCGCCATGGGTTGCATGGCGGACATTCGACCCCAGCGCGATCACATAAAGATCAGATGTCTTGCGCAAGGCGGCCATAAAGCTGGGGCCTGCGGTCGCGGAAAAAGCCCATGCCGGCCCGGTGCGTGGCCGCCCGCGCCAGATCAAGCGTCTGCACCAGCACGCCAGTTTCGCCGGCGCCGAACTCCTGCGTCAGATCGCCCCATTCGTCGCTAATGAAACTGTGGCCGTAATAGGATTGCTCTGGCCCGCCATAGGCCGCCTCGGCGCCGATGCGGTTGGCGGCGATCACCGGCATACAATTCGACACCGCATGGCCCTGCATCGCGCGGCGCCACATGCGGCTGGTGTCCAAGTCGGCATTATACGGCTCGGTGCCGATGGCGGTGGGATAGAACAGCATTTCCGCGCCCATCAGCGCCATCGCCCGCGCGCATTCGGGATACCATTGGTCCCAACAAATGCCCACGCCGATGCGCGTGCCGAAAACATCCCACACCTTGAAACCGGTGTTGCCGGGGCGGAAATAGTATTTTTCCTCATAGCCCGGCCCGTCGGGAATGTGGCTCTTGCGATAGGTGCCCATGATTTCGCCATCGGCATCGATCATGGCCAGTGTGTTGTAGTAATGGTGCCCGTCGCGTTCAAAGAAGCTGGTCGGGATCGCCACGTTCAACGCCTTGGCCAGCTTTTGCATCGCGGCCACGCTGGGGTGTTCGTCCACCGGGCGGGCAAGGGCAAACAGCGCCTCATCCTCGATCGTGCAGAAATAGGGCGAGGAAAAAAGTTCGGGCGGCAGAATGATCTGCGCGCCCTTGGCCGCGGCCTCCTCCACCAGCGCGACGGTGGCGGCGATGTTTTGTGCCTCATCCTGGCTGCCCAGCGCCAGTTGAAGCGCGGCGACGGTAATTGTGCGTTCGGTCATGGCCGCTTCCTATGTCGAGCCTCGAAATATGTCCACCATTGCAGGCAGGGCGATCATCCCTATCTAGGGGCCAATCACGAAAGATTGGAGAATGGACATGGCCCAGCAAGCAATTGTCGCTGGAGGCTGTTTCTGGTGCGTTGAGGCGGTGTTCCGCCAATTGACCGGGGTCAGCAACGTGGAAAGCGGATATATCGGCGGCAGCGTCGAGAACCCGACCTATAAACAGGTGTGCAGCGGCGCAACCGGCCATGCCGAAGCAATCCGCATCAGCTTTGACCCTGCGGTCATTTCCTATGCTGATTTGCTCGACGTGTTCTTTGCCACGCATGACCCAACGCAATTGAACCGTCAGGGCAATGACATCGGCACCCAATATCGCAGCGCCATCTTTCCACTGGACGCGGTGCAGAGCGCGCATGCCGAAGAAGCCATCTTGCGCGCGCAAAAGGATTGGCCCGCGCCGATTGTCACCACGATCGAACCCATCGCCCCATGGTATCCGGCCGAAGATTACCATCAGGACTACTGGGTCGGCGAAGGACAGCGCAATCCCTATTGTCTGGCCGTCATCCCGCCCAAGCTGGCGAAGTTGAAGAAGGGGTTTGCGCAGAGGCTGAAAGCCTAAGCGGCAATTCGACAGAGTTTGATAGATTGTGTGATCCCGCCAACCACGGGATCACACAGTCACCCCTTGCGCCAGCGCGCGACGAAGAACCCGTCCAACCCGCCTTCGGGCGCCAACATGCCGGGATCGGTGCGCAACCAGCCTTCATGCGTAGGCGTCAGCCCCGCGGGCAATTCCTCCGCCCGGATCGGATCAGGGGTCAGGGCAACCTTGGCCGCCTGATCCTCGCCTTCCTCACGCTCCAACGAGCAAACCGCATAGACCAGCACCCCGCCCGGTTTCAGCCACCCTGCGGCGCGGGCCAGCAATTCACTCTGCAACTCGGCCATTTCGGCGATCTGACGCGGGCCAATGCGATGCAGCACGTCCGGGTGACGGCGGCACGTGCCGGTCGCCGTACAGGGCGCGTCCAGCAATACCGCGTCGAACAATTCCTCCGGCTCATATTTCAAAGCGTTGATCGCCACCAGATCGGCGGTCAACCCGGTGCGGTCCAGATTGCCCCGCATCCGCTCGATCCGCTTGGCGCTGGAATCGAGCGCCGTCACATCCCATCCTGCGGCGGCCAATTGCATCGTCTTGCCACCAGGCGCGGCGCAAACATCCAGAACACGCCCCGCCCCCGCGCCGATCAAACGCGCCGGGATTGAAGCCGCCAGATCCTGTACCCACCAATCCCCACCGGCAAATCCGGGCAGGCTTTCCACCGCATCGCCGCGCGACAGGCGTACATGACCGGGCATCAAGGACAGGCCTTCGGGCGCAGCCCCATCCGGCTTCACCGACAAATCCAGCGGCGGCGGCACCGCCAGCCCAGCCGCTATCGCCCCACCCCGTTCGCCCCAACGCTCCATCACGCGTTCGGGCAAAGTCGGCGCTTCGGGCAAGGTTACACCGCGCCGCACCAGCGAGGAAAACACGCCATGCGCCAGTCGGCGCGGCCCGCCCTGCAACAATTCCAGCCCCGTCGCCACCACGGCGTGCGGCGGCGTTTCCAACCGCAACCACCCGGCCAGCATCAGGCGCAGAACCGCGCGCGGCTTGGCATCATCGGGCAGGATCTGTTTCGTCGCCGAATCGATCAGCGCGTCCAGATCGACCATCCACCGCATCGCCTCCCCAGCCAGCGCGCGGGACAGCGCCTTGTCCGGCTGGGGCAGGCCCTGCGTTGCGGGATGGGCGGCATTATCAAGCGTTTCCCCCCGGCGCAGCACCGCATCCATCAGGCGCAAAGCGGCGCGACGAGGGGCAAGTCCGGGGACGGTTTCAGAAGTTGGCAGACGTGTCATGCGCGGCCCTTAGGGTATATTGCATTCCCGCGCCAGCGGGCGCATGGAAGACCCCATGACCGACAGTTCCACCCCCCGGCCTTTCCAGCGCTCGACCCAGCGCCCCGGCACTTTCGTCAAGCCCGCGCATTGGACGAACGACCCCGCCCCCGCGCCCGCCACGCCCAAGGATGAGGAAGACCCCGAAGGCCTGTCCCCCACCCGCTATGGCGATTTCACCCGCAAGGGGATTGCGTGGGATTTTTAAGCCACCAATTGGGCTGCCTCAAACCCAGCCCAATAATTCCCGCCGCACCAGAGCCTCGATCATCGCCATGCCTTCCGCCCCTGCGTTAAGGCAGGTCAGCACGGCGTAATCCTTGCCTCCGGCTTCCTCGAAAACTTCGCGGCCACGGATCGCCAGTTCTTCCAGCGTTTCGACGCAATCGGCGGAAAATCCGGGCGCGGCAATCGCCACCTGCCCCACGCCTTCACGCGCCAGACGGGCCAGCGTGTCCTCGGTCGAAGGCTCCAGCCATTTGGCGCGGCCAAAGCGTGACTGGAAAGAGGTTTCAACCCGAATCCCCGGAAACTCGCCCGCCAGCGCCTGTGCCAGCAAACGCGCAGTCTTGCGGCACTGGCAATGATATGGGTCGCCAAGATGCAGGGTGCGTTCCGGCATCCCATGGAAAGACAAAAGCAACACCTGCGGCACAAAGGCCATGGCCCGCAATTGCCGCGCAAGATCGGCCCGCAACGCCTCGATGTGTGCCGGATCATCGTAATAGGGAGGCAAGGTGCGGATCGCCGGTTGCCAGCGCATCGCCGCCAACCCTTCACCCAGCCTGTCCATCACGCTGGCCGTGGTCGCGCCCGAATATTGGGGATAGAGCGGCGCGACCAGAATGCGTTCACACCCGTCCGCCTTCATCTTTTCCAGCACAGAGGGAATCGAAGGCTGGCCATAGCGCATTGCCCAATCGACCATTACCGCGTCCCCCATCCGCTCCTGCAACGCCCATGACTGCGCCTTGGTGATCGCGGCCAGAGGCGAACCATCGGGCGTCCACACCTGTGCATAGGCATGGGCCGATTTGGCCGGTCGCGTGCGCAGAATGATGCCATGCAGGATCGGCATCCACACCAGTCGCGGAATTTCCACCACGCGCCGGTCGGACAAAAACTCGGCCAGATAGGTCCGCACCGCCGGGGCGGTCGCCGCCTGCGGCGTGCCCAGATTGACCAGCATCACCCCCACGCGCGGGGCGGCCACAGGCGGATGGTCAATCGGGCGTTCCATAGTCATTCCTGATCATCAGAGGCCAAGGGCAAACGGCGCAGCCGCAAACCTGTGGCGGAAAACAAAGCATTGGCAATAGCAGGCGCGGCCACCGCCACACCCAATTCGCCCGGATCGAACGGATCGGCTCCGCTGGCGATCAATTCAACCTCGACTTCGGGGCAATCGGCCAAAAGGGGCAGGCCAAGTTCGCCCAATTTTGCCGCCGATGGCAATCCCTTGCGCCACCCCATAGTGGCCCCGATGGCCAGAGAGATGCCGTAGATCAGCCCGCCTTCGATCTGTTGGCGGGCAATGTCGGCGTGGATGATGCGGCCGATGTCGGCAACGGCCGTGATGCGGTCCACCCGGACGCCCGCCTCGCTGCGCCGCGCGGTGGCAATGGCGGCAATGCATCCGCCCGTGGCAATATCGCCCATCCGGTGACAGGCCAGCCCCGCCCCGCTGCCATCCTTGCCCCCGTTCCATTCCGCCAATGCCGATACGCGTTGCAGACAGGCCGCCATGCGCGGATCATTGTCCAGCATGCCCATGCGAAAGGACAAAGGCTCATGCCCGATGGCCGCCGCGATTTCGTCCAGAAAGCTTTCCGTGACAAAGGCGTGCATGGCATGCGTGCCGCCCCGCATCGGGCCAGTGGGCAGGCCGATCTGCGTCGCGGCATGGTCCACCGCGACATGGGCGATGGCATAGGGCGGATTGGCCCCCGCCATGGCCAGAACATCCTGGCGGTCCTGCATCCTGGCCGCTTTGCTGGTGCTGGCGCCCGACAGCATGCGCAGGCCGAATTCGCGCATCGTGGCGGGCATGGCGATACGGTTGCGCCATGCGGCCACGCGCCCGGCTGTATCGGCCCGCGCATGGACATGGGCGGCCAAGGGGGCACGAGGCAATCCGGCGACATGCTCCTGCCACCGACTCCACATCAATTGCACTGGTTTGCCCACGGTTTGGGCCAGTGTGGCGGCCTCTATGGCGAAACGGGAATCATAGCGCGCATCGAAACTGCCGCCCGCCGAAACGGGATAAAGCACGACCTTATGCGCGGGCACCGCCAATTCCCGCGCAATAGCCAGCCTCGTCCGCTCTGGCGCCTGAACGGCGGCCCAAACCTCGACCAATCCGTCGCGCAGCCGCGCCGTGGCCGTCGCCGTTTCCAACGTCGCATGAACCGCAGGGGCAATGTCATAGCGCGCCGAAAATTGCGGATGATCGCCCAGAACACCATCGGGGTCGCCCACCGCCACCATGCGTTCGGTGTCTTCGCCCTTCATCGCGCGGCCCAACGCCTCGTCCAGCGCTTTGGTGATCTGCGCGCTTTCCAGCGGTTTTTCGACCACGAAACCGGGGGCAATCGCGGTCAACGCCCTTTCCGCCGCCCACCAATCGCTGGCCACCGCGGCGACCCAGCGCGGGCCTTCGACCATGCGGATAAAGCCGGAAATGCCCTTCGCCTTGCCCGCATCATGCGCGCCCAGCGTAACATTCTGCCCGCGCGGCGCATGGCGGATCGCGGCATAGACCATGTCGGGCAGGCGAATGTCGCCGGCAAATTGCCAAGCCCCATCAACCTTGGCCGGGGCATCCAGACGGGGAAAGGCCAGTTCCGCCCCGGCAGGCATCACCGCCGGGCTTTCCGCCGCAGGCGCGGGGCGCAACACCGGCGGATCGGGCGGGGTCTGGCGGGACGCATCCGCAACCAATTCGCCAAAGCCCAGAACCTTGGCCCCGTGCCGCACGGCCCCGCCCGACACGTCGCATTGCTCCCAGCCACTCAGCCCCCAGCGCGCCGCCGCCGCCATGGCCAGCACAGAGCGCGCGCCCGCCGCCGCCTTGCGCAAGGGTTCTTCATAGGCCGCCACCGATGTGCCGCTCCCGGTTGCCATGAACCGATGATCCTCGGCCCAGCGGCGCACCAGCCAGCCGTCCTGATCCCCCACGATGGGCGAGACGATGGAGGCCCATAACGGCACCCATTGCGCGGCCAGCGGAAGGTTGGGGAAATGTGCGCTGATCGGCGCGGGCGTGACGGCCACTTGTCGCCAATCCGCCCCCAATTCGACCGCCGCAATCCGGGCCAGAGTGGTCATCACCCCCTGCCCCATCTCCAATTGCGGGATGGCGACATTGACCACGCCATCCGTGCCAATGCGCAACCATGCGTCAAAGGCGAATTGCCCCTCCTCCGGCGGAAAGGGCTGGGCATAATGCCGGGGCAACAGGCTCCAACCCACCAGCAGGCCCCCGCCCGCCGCCGAACCGATCAACCATTGCCGCCGGGTTATGGCCATCGTTGGATCAAGCCTTGCCCGGCGTCACGCCCTGTGTCGCCAGCCAGGGCAGCAAAGCGCGGGCGATGCGCGCAAAGGCCTCGGCCTGCGGACCTTCACCGGCGGCGGGCGGGTCGCCCGCATCCGAACCCAGACGGATCGATATGTCCAGCGGAACACGGCCAAGGAAAGGCATGTCCAGCCGCGTCGCCGCATCCTCCACCGCGCCGCAGCCGAACGGGTCCGACACATTGCCGCAATGGGGGCAGATATAGCCCGCCATGTTTTCCACCAGCCCAAGCACCGGCACATGCGCGCCCTCAAACAGGTTCATCGCGCGGCTGGCGTCCATCAACGCCAGATCCTGCGGCGTGGAAACAATGACGGCACCTGCGGGCTTGTGTTTTTGCACCATGGTCAATTGCACATCGCCCGTGCCCGGCGGCAGGTCGATCACCAGCACCTGTGTATCGCCCCAATGCGCATCGACCAACTGGCTGAGCGCGCCCGACACCATCGGCCCGCGCCATGCGATGGCCCGACCGTCCTCGATCAGATGGCCCATGGACAGGACGCCCACGCCGTAACGGCTGGGGACGGGAAACATCTTGCTGTCCTTGGCGTTGGGCTTGATGCCTTCATTGGCGAACAGGCGCGGTTGTGACGGCCCATAAATGTCGGCATCGACAACCCCCACCTTGACCCCGGCCCGCGCCAGCGCGACGGCCAGATTGGCCGAAAGGGTGGATTTGCCCACGCCCCCCTTGCCCGAACCCACCGCCAGAATCAGCGGCCCCTTGGGAGGCGGGGGCGGCGCGTCACGGTCGGCCATGATGCCCACGCGCACCTCGGTCACGGCGGGCGCGGCGGACAGCGCGGCCTTGGCGCCCGCCTCCATCGCGGCGCGCGCGGCGCCATCCAGCCCCGATCCGTCCAGAACCAGCGTCACCACCCCATCGGCCAGACGCAGCGATTGCACCCGCGACGCCATTTCGGCGGGCAAAAGTTGGCGCAGGTCATCGGCAGGCTGGGCGCTCATCACACTATCCTTGAAATCAACACAGGTCGTGCCCCGCGCCCTAGAGCATTTTGCCCCCAAGGGGAAACACCCGAAAGGCACCCCACCTTGGGAAATTTGCGCAATCTGGTTCATCGCCCCCTGTTAATTCGTAAGGAGGCACCTATAGATAGTGCCATGAAGCAAATGGCCGAGTGGATCGCGCAGGGAATTCAACGCAGGGTAAGGGGCATGTCTCCTGCTCTGCCCCCGGTATTAATGGCCGAACAGGACGATGGTTCAGGCCCGGAGGAAGGTACGCCCAAGCCCGGAAATTCAGGACCGCGCAACCCGTGGCAACCGCCCACGACCGGCAAGGGCAATCAGGGCCGCCGCGCCAGCAGCCTTGAGGATATTTTCCGCGCCCGCCGTGAAAATGGCGGACCGGGCGGCCCCGGCGGGCCAAGCACCCCGCCCCCCGGCCCCAATTTCCGCATTCCCCAGCGCCCCAATGGCAAAAGCTGGACCCCGGTTCTGCTGGGCGGGGTGGCATTGCTGTGGCTGGCCTTTTCGACCGGGCATCAATTGTCGTCCAACGAACAGGGCATCGTCACGACTTTTGGCAAATATACCTCGACCATCGGGCCGGGCATGAATTTCACCGCCCCATGGCCGATCCAGCGCGTGCGGGTGGAGGATGTGACATCGATCCGGCGCGACAATGTGCCCGAAGGTGAGGCTGAAAAGCTGATGCTGACGGGTGATCAGAGCCTTGTCGATCTGAGCTATATCATCCGCTGGAACATCCGTAACCTCAAGCAATTCACCTATCAGTTGGAAGACCCGCAGGGCACCGTGCGCGAAGTGGCCGAAGCCGCCATGCGCGCCAGCGTGGCCGAGGTGAAGCTGAACGATGTGATGTTGGGCACGCGCCGGGCCGAAATCGAAACCAATGTGCGCCAACGGATGCAGGCCGTGCTGGACGCCTATCATTCGGGCATTCTGGTTCAGGGCGTCGACATCAAAAAGGCCGACCCGCCCGCCAAGGTCAATGACGCATTTCAGCGCGTACAGGCCGCCCAGCAGGACGCCAACCGCGACATGTCCAACGCCCGCGCCTATGCCGAACAGGTGATCCAGCGCGCCGAGGGCGACGCCACCGCCTTTAACAAGGTCTATGACCAGTACAAGCTGGCGCCCGAAGTGACGCGCCGCCGCATGTATTACGCCACGATGGAGCAGGTTCTGTCGCAGAATGACAAGGTGATCGCGCCATCGGGCGGGTTCAATTCCTATATGCCTTTGCCCGCCATTCAAAAGAAACAGGCCGATGAACCTGTGGTGGTGAAGCCATGAGCGGTCTGTTTCAGGATGGCATCAGCCCGCGCGCCAAATTCGGCGCGGCGGCTCTGATCGCGGCGGCATTGGTGGGTTTTTCCGCCGTGGTTGAAGTGCCCGAAAGCCAGCAGGCCGTGGTCATGTGGCTGGGCGAACCGGTGCGTGTCATCAATCGGTACAAGCCGGGCGTCGATTTCGGCAACACGGGCGCGGGCCTGTCCTTGCGCGTGCCCTTTTTTGAAACGCTGGTGCGGGTGGACCGCCGCGTGCTCAATCTGGATATGGAGCGCCAGCAGGTGAACTCCTCTGACCAGCAGCGGTTGGAAGTGGACGCCTATGCCCGTTTCCGCATCATCGATCCGGTCAAGATGGTGCGCACCGCCGGGACCGCTGAGCGCGTTCAGGAACAGCTTCAGCCGATCATGACCAGCGTGCTGCGTCAGGGGTTGGCGTCCTATACGTTCCAATCGTTGCTGACGCCGGAACGCGGCGTGATGATGGAACAGATCCGCAAGGCGCTGGACCTTGAGGCGCGCGAATATGGCGCCCAGATCATCGACGTGCGTATCAAGCGCGCAGACCTGCCCGATGGCACGCCGCTGGAACGCGCCTATGCCCGGATGGAGGCCGCGCGCGAACAGGAGGCCACCACCATCCGCGCCATGGGCCAGAAACAGGCCCAGATCATCCGCGCCGAGGCCGAAGGCGTTGCTGCCAAGACCTATGCCGAAGCCTATGGCAAGGACCCCGGCTTCTATGACTTTTATCGCGCGATGGAGAGCTATCGCACCACATTCGCCAATCCGGCCAACAAATCGTCAACCACGATCGTGTTGACGCCGGATAATGATTACCTGCGCCAGTTCCGCAGCCAGAAGGGACAATAGGCCGATGGAACCGTTCCACGCCTATTCAATTTCCGTTCAGGACGGGCGGGCGTAAATTACAATTGATAAATCACCCCATGGCCGAACGGAGATCGGCCCCCGCCACCGGCTTTGGCCGGGACGGGCGAAACAACAAGGACTATGCCCAGTGCGATACGCTTATGGAGTGACCAGTGCGCTGCTTCTTGGGGGTGCGACCCTCTCGCTCCTCACCGGACTTCCCGCCGGGGCGCAAGTGGCGCAAAATGATGCGCAGAAACTTCAGGCCATCACGCCCCGCGTGGGCGCGCCGTCGAGTTTCGCCGATCTTACCAGCCAGTTGCAACCTGCGGTGGTCAATATCTCGACCCGCCAAAAGGTGCGCGTGGCGGGCGGCGCCAATCCGTTTGCCGGCACCCCGTTCGAAGGCTTTTTTGGCGGCGGCGAAGGTCAGGGCCAGCCCCAGACCCGCGAAGCGCAATCGCTGGGTTCGGGCTTCATCGTTTCGGCCGACGGTTACCTCGTCACCAACAACCATGTGGTGACGCCCGAGGGGCAAGGCGTGGTCGAATCGATCACCGTCACCCTGCCCGATGGCAGCGAATATCCCGCCAAGCTGATCGGCAAGGATGCGGCTTCCGACCTTGCGGTGCTGAAAATCACCGCTGGCAAGCCCCTGCCCTTTGTGAAGTTTGGCGACAGCCGCGCATCGCGCGTGGGCGATTGGGTGGTGGCCATCGGCAACCCCTTCGGCCTTGGCGGCACGGTGACGGCGGGCATCATCTCGGCGGTCTATCGCAACACGGGTCAGGGCGGCGCCTATGACCGCTATCTGCAAACCGACGCGGCGATCAATCAGGGCAACTCGGGCGGCCCGATGTTCGACATGAAGGGTCAGGTGATCGGCATCAACCGTGCGATCTTCTCGCCTTCGGGCGGCAGCGTTGGCATCGGCTTTGCTATCCCTGCCGAAACCGCCGCCCCCATCGTCGATCAACTGATCAAGGGTCAGACGATCGAGCGCGGCTATCTGGGCGTGCGCATCCAGCCGGTGACCACCGATTATGCCGACTCGATGGGCCTGCCCCACAATCGCGGCGAATTGATCCAGGCGGTTGAACCCGGCAAGGGTGCCGATCTGGGCGGCGTGAAGGCTGGCGACGTGGTGCTCAAGGTCGATGGCAAGGATGTGACCCGCGACCAGACGCTCTCGTTCCTGGTCTCGAACGTCAAGCCCGGCAACAAGATCCCGCTCGAAGTGCTGCGCGGCGGCCAGCGCCTGACGCTCAACGTCGTGGTGTCCAAGCGCCCCACCGACGAGGAACTGGCCCAGCAAACCTTTGACCGCAAGAAGACCGGCGATGATTTCGAAAAGGCCCCCACCAAGGGAACCGGCCTTGCTGAAAAGTCGCTCGGCCTCTCGCTGCTGACGCTCACACCGCAAATCTCGCGCCAGTTGGGCCTGCCGGAAAACACCAAGGGCGTGGTTGTCGCGGGGGTTGATGCCTCCTCGGATGCTGGTTCCAAGGGGCTGGAGCGGGGCGACGTGCTGCTCTCGATCAACAACACCGCCGTCAACACCGTGGGCGAATTTGAAAATGGCATCCGCGCCGCGCAAACCGCGGGTCGCACTGCCGTCGGCGTGCAATGGATGCGCCCCGGTCAGCCGCCGATCTATGTGGGCATCCGCCTGCGTTAATCACCGCGACCATGGACATGAACAGGCCCCCGTCAGCGTCAGGCTGGCGGGGGTTTTGTTTTGGATTGTGTGGGCGTTTTGCCTCCGGCGGGTTAAGGGCGGGGGCCCTTAACAATCCCGATTTGGGGTGGTGGATTGGCCGAAGGGGAGTCGTTGAAATAGCGAAAGCCTGCGGCGCGGTGAAGTCATCACTATCCACGCCGCAGGCTTTTGATTTGAACGTCACGTCCGACACAAAAGGCCGAATCCATTCCACAACGCAGACAGTCACGGGAGCGCGAGGGTCTAGACCCTCGCACCTATCCCCTGATCAATACCCCACGCTGGGCTGGGGCCGCCGAACATTACCCCCCTGCCGCCCTGTTGCACTATCCAGAAAATCGGGATTGGCCGCCGGACCGGGCTGATTGTCGGTGGGGTTGTTGTCCGGCGCCGAACTGTCATCGGTGGGGACATAGGCGTCCGGCCCGCTCAGATTTGCCATATCGTCAGGTTCAAGTTGCCAATCAGGCAGCGTCAGTTCGGTTTCAAACGGTTCGATGGGGCGCTTGGCCACGGCCGCCTTCATGAATTGCGCAAAGGCGCGCGCAGGCGCCGTGCCGCCCTGAAGGCCCGGAACCGCCTTGGCATCATCGCGGCCCATCCACACGCCCGTGGTCACGCCGCTGGAAAAGCCCAGGAACCAGCCATCCTTGTTGCTGCTGGTCGTGCCGGTCTTGCCTGCGACGGGGCGGCCGATCTGGGCCGCGCGACCTGTGCCGATGTTGACGGCAGTTTGCAGCAGATCGGTGATCCCCGCCGATACAAAGGGCGCGACCAGTGTCTGGCCTTGCGTCTGGGCATGTTCGTAAAGGACGCGGCCATCGCTGGCGACGACCTTGACAATGCCATAGGGTTCGACCGAGGTTCCGCGCGCCGACACGGCGGCAAAGGCGCGCACCATATCGATCACGCGCACATCATTGCTGCCCAACACCATCGAAGGGTTGGTGGAAATCGGGGTGGTGATGCCAAAGCGGCGCGCCATGGCGGCCACGGCGTCAAACGTCACCTGTTGCCCCAATTGCGCGGCCACGGTGTTCTTGGAATAGGCAAAGGCGGTGCGTACGTCGATCTGGCCGGCATAGGTGCCGCCCGAATTGCGCGGGCTCCATCCATCGATGGTCACCGGCTGGTCAACCACCGGATCATCGGGCTTAACCCCGGCCTCCAACGCGGCCATATAGACGAACAGCTTCCATGCCGAACCGGGCTGACGCAGGGCATTGGTCGCGCGGTTATAATTGCTGGTCACGTAATCCAGACCGCCCACCATGGCCAGAACCGCGCCGTCGCGATCCATGCTGACCAAGGCGCCCTGCGCGTCCTTGGGCGTATAACCCTTGATGGCCGAGGCGGCCGCATTCTGAAGGTTAGGATCAAGCGTGGTCCAGACCTCCAGATTATCGTGATTGTTGGGGTCGCGCGTTTCAGGCAACAGCACGTCAAGCTGGGGCAGCGCCCAATCCGTGAAATAGCGCACCGCGCTTTGCGATGCTTCGGCGGACATCTTCACCGCCTGCAAATCAACACTTTCGGCCTGCGAAGGCGTAATGGCGCCTGCATCGACCATGACCTCCAGCACGACCTTGGCGCGGTCGATGGCGGCCTGCTGGTCGGCGGTGGGGGAATAATGGCTGGGCGCCTTGACCAGACCCGCAATGATCGCGGATTCGCCAAGGCTGAGCTGGCGCCCTTCATGGCCGAAGAATTTGCGCGCCGCCGCGTCAACGCCATAGGCGCCGCCGCCGAAATAGACCTTGTTCAGATAGAGTTCGAGGATCTCATCCTTGGAAAACTTGAACTCCAGCGCCAGCGCGATCAGCGCCTCGCGGGCCTTGCGGCTCCACGTACGGTCATTGTTGAGGAAGATCGTGCGGGCAAGCTGTTGAGTCAGGGTCGAGCCGCCCTGCCGCCATTTGCCCTTTTGCGCGCGGACGTAAAAGCTGCGCAAAACGCCAATCGGGTCGATGCCGATATGGTCGCGGAAACGGCGGTCCTCGGTGGCGATGATCGCCGCCTTCATCGACGACGGAATTTCCTGATAGGACAGCCATTTGCCATAGCTGGGCCCCATGGCGAACAATTCGCTGCCGTCGCGGGCGCGCACAAGGATGGTCTGGCCGTTCTGGCTGGTCTTCATCGTGTCGAAATCCGGCAATTGCTGTGCCTCGATCCACACCGCGGCAAAGGCAAAGGTCAGCGCCAGAAGGCCAAGCGCCCCCATCCAGATGAAGAATTTTTTGAACAAGCCTTTCACGCCTGATCGTCCGCCCGGCCCGTTGTCGGAATCGCCCGAACCGCGCCTATTCTGCCTTGCCATTGAAACGCCAACCCCTGCTGCGCGCACGGATTGTCCGGCGCGACACCATCATATGCAAGCAACAGGCGCGCGAAACGGATCCACGCGCCTCTAATCAATTCCGCATAGGCGATAGAGCGCCTTGGGTTAACCTGAAATTGCTGGCCCCGGTGCTAAAATCACGCCGAAGGGTCAGGGCCAGCTTTTGACTCAATCCTTGGGTTCGAAATCCAGACTGGCGCTGTTGATGCAATAGCGCAGGCCCGTCGGCTGTGGCCCGTCGGGAAACACATGGCCCAAATGCCCGTCACAGCGCGAACAGCGCACCTCGGTACGGACCATGCCATGCGACATATCGCGGTGTTCGATAATCGCCTCTGGCGCTTCGGGCGCATAAAAGCTGGGCCATCCAGAGCCGGAATTGTATTTCGTGCCGGACGAGAAAAGCGGCGCACCGCAACCGGCGCAAAGGTAATCGCCCGCCGCCTTGTTCCCTTCATATTCGCCGGTAAAGGCGCGTTCCGTGCCGCCTTCGCGCAGAACATGATATTGCATCGGGGTCAGGCGCTGACGCCATTCAGCCTCGGTTTGGGGGATTTCGGGGTCGACCATCAGCTTTCTCCTTTGACGTCAACCCATATGGGTAACGGGCGGGCGCGTTCAAGGCGCAAGTCCGGTGCGGGCAAGGTTGAACTGCGGCAAGAATGTCGCGGTATTGGCAAAAATGGCATCGCCCATAGCAATCGCATTTCTGAATTTTTCACAGCTATGATATGAAGAGTCGTGACGCGAGCTGCATGAACGGCCCGCGCACTATAGAGAGGATGCATCATGATTGGTATTCGGGGGTTTTACCTGTCTGGCGCCTGTGTTGCGATGATCGCGACCGCCACCACCGCCCAAGCGCAAACCGCAACGCCGCAAACACCGGCCAAAAAAGAAGTCACCACCGGCGAAATCGTCGTCACGGCCCAGTTCCGCAGCCAGAAGTTGCAGGACACGCCGCTGGCCATCACGGCCATGACCGGGGCCTCGCTGGCCGCGCGCGGGCAAACCAATGTGGCCGAAGTGGCAGCCCAAACGCCCAATGTCACGCTGACCCCGCAAAACGCCTATTTGGGGCCGGGCATCATCGCCTTTATCCGCGGCGTGGGCCAGACCGACCCTAACTTTGCGCTCGAACCGGGCGTGGGCATGTATATTGACGATGTCTATCTGCCCACCCTGACCGGTTCGTTGCTCGACCTGATGGACCTTGACCGCGTCGAAGTGTTGCGCGGGCCGCAGGGGACTTTGTCGGGCCGCAACTCGCTGGGCGGTTCGATCAAGCTCTATTCGGTCAAGCCGCAGGGCAATGGCAAGGGCATGGTCGAGGGCACCTATGGCGCGTTCAACCGCATCGACATGCGCGCCTTCTTTGACCTGAAGCTGGCCGAAAACCTGTTCCTGCGCGTGTCGGGCGCAACCAAGAACCGCGACGGCTATGTCACCCGGCTGGATTACGCCAAGACTCACCCCGGATCGAATGTGCCCACGCTGGCCACCGGCGACAATGCCAAGCTGGGCACGCTGGGCGGCACCAGCTTTACCGCAGGCAAGGTCGCTTTGCGCTGGATGCCGACAAGCAATGTCGAGGTCAATGTTTCGGGCGACTATACCCGCCAGCGTGACGAACCGGGCGCCACCGTGCTGATCTATGGCAATGCCATCGGGCAATTTGCCGGTTCGCCCGTTTCGAAAAGCCCCGCCCGCCCCTGGCTGCGCGGCACCAATGGGGCTTCGATCCCGCTCAACTGCGCCTTTGTCACGTCGGGCGTGAACAGCTGTGACGCGACGCCTGCCGGTTATGATGGTCGCTTCATTTCCTATGCGACCTATCTCGACAATGCCGCCTCTGACAGCCAGATGCCCTATAAGCCGTTGTCGCTGAACCCACATTCCAATCTCGACAATTACGGTTTTGCCGGGACCATCGACTGGACGATCGCCGACAACCTGGCGCTGAAATCCATCACGGCCTATCGCCATTACGATTCCTCGTGGGCCTTTGCCGAAGGCGCTCCGCTGCAACCCTCCATGCTGCAACAGGCGCAGACCAACACCCAATGGAGCGAAGAAATTCGCCTCTCCGGCAAGGCTTTCAACAACCGTCTGGATTACACGGTGGGCGGGTTCTACTTCCATGCCAAGGGCACCTATACCGGCCGCATCGACCTCAACTATGCGGGCATCGACTTCCTGCATGGCCCCGACACGACGCCCGCCACCAACAAGGCGGTCTTTGCCAACGTTTCGGGCAAGGTAACCGATGCGCTGACCATCACGGGCGGCGTGCGCGCCAGTTGGGACACCAAGGATTACACCTATTCGCGGCATAATCCCGATGGGTCGACGATCCTGCCCTGCACCGGCTATCCCTTTGTCGTGGGCCAGCCGCCCAACTGCGCCATCGCCGCTCTGAACGGCCTCAACGCCCATTTTGAAAAGCAGCGCACCGACTGGCGTATCGCGGGCGACTATCGCTTCAGCCCCGAACTGATGGTCTATGCCCAGGTTTCGACCGGCTATCGCGCGGGCGGCGTCAACCCGCGCCCGTTCTATATCAATCAGGCCCAATCCTTCCAGCCCGAGACGATCGTGGCCTATGAAGCGGGCTTCAAATCGGACCTGTTCGACCGCAAACTGCGCTTCAACGTGTCGGCCTTCTATAATGATTACAAGAACATCATCCTGACGGTGCTCAATTGCCCGAACAATCTGGGCTTCCCCTCGACGCCGTGCCTGCAACCCAAGAATGTCGGATCGGCCCATGTAAAGGGCTTTGAAATCGAAACGATGATCCGCCCGACGGCCGGGCTGACCTTTGATGCTTCGCTTTCCTATCTCGATTTCAAATATACCACCGTCGACACCGCCAGCACCGGGGTTCAGGCCAGCTTTGTCCCGCCCTATACGCCCAAGTGGAAGTGGAACGCGGGCGTGCAATATGACATTCCCGATGTCATGAAGGGCACGCTCTCGCTGCGCATGGATGGCAATTATCAGTCGCACATCTATGTCGACCCCACCAATGTCGACAGCGCCGTGGTTTCCACCACCACCCCGACGGGCGGCGGCGGCGCCTTGGCCACACAGGTCGCCACCAATCGCATCAACGGCTATTTCCTGGGCAATGGCCGCATTACGTGGAAGAGCGCCGCCGATGGCTGGACCGCCAGCGTCGAGGTGCGCAACATCTTCAACAAATACTACTTCACCTCGATGACCGCGAATTACGTGTCAATCGGCACCGTGTCGGGCGCGCCCGGCCTGCCGCGTACATGGGCGGTGACGCTGAAAAAGGATTTCTGATCCTTGAAATCCGGGCGGGGCCTGATTTGATGGCCCCGCCCTTTTTTGCCGATACAGGAGAATACGGGATGCTCCGAGGTTTAACGGCGCTGCCTTTGATGGCGCTGATGCTTGCTGCTGTCACGCCGGGCGCCACCGCGCAAAATGCCGCCCAGAGCGCAGACGTACCGCCCGATCCGGTCATCCTGATGCGCCAGCATTGGCTGGACGGCGACATCAACGCGTTCAACTTCCGCCATTCGGCCGAGATGTTTGAAACGCGAAAGGTTGCCCGCTCCGGCCCCGTGCGCGCCTTGCCCAAGGGGCCGGCCATGACGCCGCCGACCTATCAATATGATGGCAAAGCGCGCAGCTATGATGAATTTGCCCGCCGCACCTATACCAACGCCATGCTGGTGATGCGCGACGGCAAGATCATCTTCGAAGACTATCGCAACAACAGCCAGCCGACCGACCGTTTCATCTCCTTCTCGATGGCCAAATCGATCACCAGCCTGCTGGTCGGGCTGGCGCTGGATCGCGGATTTATCCATTCGCTGGATGATACGGCGGGCCAATATGTGCCGGAACTGAAAAGCGGCGCCTATGGCGATGTGTCGATCCGCCATATCCTGCAAATGCGTTCGGGCGTCGCCTATGAGGAACGCTATGATTTCGGCGCAACGCCCAGCCTTGCCGCGCGTATCCATATGAACGCCATCGTCGCGAACAAGGAACGCTTTGCCGACAGCGCCAAAACCATCACCCGCGCCGCAGATCCGGGCAGTCGCTTCAACTATGCCACGCTGGATACCGCCGTTCTGGGCTGGATTGTCGAGCGGGCCACAAAACAGCCGCTCGCCCAATTCACCGCCGCCAATCTGTGGGGTCCGGCCGGAATGGAGGCCGATGGATTGTGGATTGCCGACGGGCCGCCCGGTGTGGGGCGCGAATTGTCGGGCATGGGCTATAATGCCCGCCTGCGCGACTATGCCCGGTTGGGGCAATTGATGCTGGATGGCGGGGTTTGGAACGGCAAACAAGTCCTGCCCAAAGGCTGGATGAAACAGGCCACCACGATGGTGCCTTTCGACATGCCATCATCGAAAGGGCGGCGCGGCTATGGCTTTCAATTCTGGCAACTGGATGATGAACCGGGCGCCTATACCGCGCTGGGGCTGGCGGGACAGTTTATCTATGTCCACCCCAAGACCCGGACGGTCATCGTCAAGCTGAGCCATTATCCTCAGCCCGAACCGGCCAATGTCATGCCCGAAACGCTGGCCTATTTCAAAGCGATCACCAGCCGGTGACACGCGAATGGGGGAGGCATTCCACCTCCCCCGGAACGCATTACAGCTTGGCGAACAGCGCCAGCTGGCGGGCATAGGCACGATCCGCCTCGCCCTTGTCATAGGATGGCGCGTCCAGCGTGCACCAGCCATGATCCGCATTATAGACCTCGACCTCCGCCGGTCGACCGGCAGCAGCAGCGGCAGCCTTGAGTGCATCCTTGTCATCTGGGCTGCGCGCGTCGTCATTCTTGCCGATGGCAAAGAGAAATGACGCCTTGGTCGCCGCGATCAACTTGTGCGGGCTGTCGGCCGCCTCGGTCACCAAACCACCGCCATGGAAACTGGCACAGGCGGTGACGCGGTCGGGATTGGCCGCCGCGCTGCGCACGGTATAGCTGCCCGTCATGCAGTAACCCGCCGAACCGATCTTGCGCTTGGTATCGACCGGCGCCTGTTTGTCCAGCCACGCGACAAACGCCTTGGAATCGCTGATGATGCCAGGAACGGTGATGGCCGCAATCGCAGGCTTGAGCTTTTCACCACCTGCAGGCGTGCGCCATTCGGCAAGCCCCGATAGCAACGGCGCCTTGGCCGTGCGGTAATAATGATTGACCAGCAGCACCGCATAGCCGTCCGATGCCAAACGACGCGCCATCACCTTGTACGCGTCGCGCGAACCGGCAATGTCGGGCCATACGATAATGCCGGGGTGCTTGCCCTTGGCGGGGTGGACAAAGAAGGCGTCGCATTGGCCATCGGGGGTAGTGATGGTGACCGCGTTTTCCTTCAACGCCGCGCCTGCGGCGATCGCCTGCTCGGCCCCGGCCATGGCGGCAGCAGCGCCTGCCGCGCTCATCGCGGCAAACTGGCGGCGCGAAAGACCGCGTTCAATAGCATTGGCGGCGGCATTGGCATCATCATCGGCGATGGTCAGTTCGTCGCACATGGGAATGCTCTCCTGATATCGACAGGCACACTTTGCCCGCCCCTTTTTACCGGCCCAAGCTGGCCCAGAAATGACAATAATTCAACCGCGCCGCACAGGCCGATACAATTTGCGACCCGCGCCGGGAAAAGAGGATTGCAAGCTTCGCCAAACCGCATAAGATGCTAACAAAAGTTACGATAAAAAGGTGAGGATCATGGCAACTATCGCAGGGGCGGATGCCCCGCAAACCGCACAGAAATTTCCCGAAACCGCGCATTTTACCGGCCTGAACCAGCCCGTTGGACAGGAAGTATCCTTCACCGGCCTTGCCGTCGAAGGCACATTGCCCGCCGAGGTGCGCGGCAGCTTTTATCGCGCCGTCCCCGACCCCCATTTCGCGCCCAAGTTCGAGGATGACAACGTCCTGTCGGGCGATGGCATGATCAGCCGCGTATCCTTTAATCACGACGGCACCGTGGATTACGCGATCCGCTATGTCCGCACCGCCCGCTGGAACGCCGAGAATGAAGCGGGCCATGCCCGTTTTGGCCGTTACCGCAACCCGTTCACCGATGATGCCGATATGGCGGGCGTCGATCGCACCGTGGCCAACACCACGCCGGTCTGGCACGCCGGGCGTTTGCTGATGACCAAGGAAGATGGCCGCCCCTATCAAATGGACCCGATCACGCTGGAAACGCGAGGGTCATATGATTTTGGCGGAAAGCTGAAATCGCGGACCGTCACCGCCCACGTCCGCATCGATGCCCAGACGGGCGAGATGTTCCTATATGGCTATGAGGCCGATGGTGAGGCCAGCACCAAGGTTGCCTATCTGATCGTTGATAAGGACGGCAACCTCACGCGCGAGCAATGGTTCGACGCGCCCTATTGCGCGATGATGCATGATTTCGCGATCACCGAAAATTACGCGCTCTTTCCGATCTATCCCACCACCTGCTCGCTCGAACGGCTGAAGGCCGGCGGCGATCATTGGGTGCATGAGATGGAAACCGACAGCTGGCTGGGCGTGATGCCGCGTTATGGCGATGTCTCGGAAATGCGCTGGTTCAAAGGGCCAAAGGGCGTTTCGGCCTATCACTTCATGAACGCCTTTGAAGACACAGACGGCGTGATCCATTTCGACCAATGCCTGTCGAACACCAACGCCTTCCCCTTCATTCGCGAGGCTTCGGGCATCCATATGGCCCCGTGGGAGGTGCAGGGCGCGCTGACCCGCTGGAGCGTCGATCCCAAGGGCGATGCCAGCGATGTGAACGAAAGCGTCGTTGGCCCTCCCGGCGATTTTCCGGTCATCCCGGCGCGGTTTCAGGGGCGCCCCAATCCCTATGGCTGGATGCTGTCCATGGACCCGGAGATGAAGGGGCCGCCGTTGGCCGGTGGTCCGGTGGGCGCAATGTTCAACGCGCTGCTGCGGCTGGATTTCGCGCAAGGTCCGGGACAGGTGGTTGACGCCCTGCCCCTGCCCGTGGGGTGGAGCTATAATGAGCCGGTCCATGTGCCGTCCCATGATCCCGATCATCTGGGCTATCTCATCACCATCGTCGATCATCAGACCGGCGAGAATGAATTTGAACATGCCGCATGGGTGATTGACGCAGGCGCGCTGCATCGCGGCCCGGTGGCCAAGATTGCCATCCCCGCCCGCCTGCGCCCGCAGGTGCATGGCTGGTGGGTGCCGCAATCGGTGCTGGACGGAGCGGAGTAAGCCATGGGCAAGATCGTGATAACCGGCGCCAGCGGCCAATATGGTCGCGGCGTCACCGATCGGCTGATCGCGGCGGGCCTGGGGGATCGGCTGGTGCTGATATCGCGCACCCCCGCCAAATTGGCGGAGCGAGAAACGCAGGGCTGCACCATCCGCTATGGCGATTTCGACCGGCCCGAAACGCTGGGTGATGCCGTGGCGGGGGCCGAGACGATGCTGCTGATTTCCGGCACGCGGGTCGGCGCCCGCGTGGCCCAGCACAAGGCCGCCATCGATGCCGCCGCCGCGCAGGGGGTGCGCCATATCCTCTACACCAGCTTTATCGGCATCGACGATCCGGCCAACCCCGCCGAGGTGCGCCATGACCACATTGAAACCGAACGCCTGATCCGCGCCAGCGGCATGGACTGGACCATGCTGCGCGACGCGCATTATGCCGACGCGATGATCGTGATGGCCGGGCCGGGCGTGATGAGCAGCGGCCAATGGATATCAAACGCGGGCGACGGGCGCGAGGCCATGGTTTGGCGCGACGATTGCATCGAAAGCGCGGTGGCGGTGCTGCGCGACATTGCCGCCGGATCGGGCGGCCACGCAGGTCGGATCTATAACATCACCGGCCCGGACTTGCAGACATTTGCCGAAGTGACGGCGATCCTGTCACAGATCACCGGCGTTCCGCTGACCTACACGCCCGTCTCGGACGAGGCGCAATATGCGATATTCGACGCCATGGGCATCCCGCGCCGCCCGGTCGATGACAGCAGCGTCAGTGGCATCCCGTGGAACAGCGACGACATGGTGACATTCGGCGCCGCCATCCGCGAAGGCTTCCTCGCGATCCGCAGCGACGATGTGGAAAAACTGACCGGCCGCCCGCCGCGCAGCGTGCGCAGCCTGATCGAAGCGCATGCCGATATGCTGCGCGCCGCAGCCCAACCAATGGAACATGCGAAATGAACGCCCCCTTCCCCCAGATTACCCCGGTTGAACCCAATATTGCGCATCCCGACCGGCTGTTCATCGGCGGCGCATGGGTGGCCGCCCATTCCGGCCGCATGATCGAACAGATCAGCCCCGACACCGAGGAGGTCGTCTCCGCCGTGGCCGAGGCCGACGAGGCCGATATGGACGCCGCCGTGGCCGCCGCGCGCCATGCCTTTG
This sequence comes from Novosphingobium sp. Sphag1I, assembly GCF_056279125.1. NCBI lineage: Bacteria > Pseudomonadati > Pseudomonadota > Alphaproteobacteria > Sphingomonadales > Sphingomonadaceae > Novosphingobium > Novosphingobium sp. Sphag1I. The sequence continues at coordinate 24,560 of NZ_JBWBQS010000009.1, forward strand.
ACCATGGCCCATGGCCCCGGATGCAGCCTGCCGAAAGGCTGGCGGTGATGAAGAAAATGTCGGCCATCCTGCATGCGCGCGTGGGCGAAACGGCGCGGGCATGGTCAATGCAGATGGGCGGCCTTGCCAGTTTTTCGGGCATCATGCAGGCCGGATCGAACGCCACCTTTGACGGCATCATCGCCATGGCCGAAGGGTTCAATTGGGTGGAAACCCGCCCGACCGTTGGTGCCGCCGTGGGCATGGTGGCCTATGAGCCGGTGGGCGTGGTGGCCGCGATTGCGCCATGGAACGGGCCTTATGGCATCATGCTGAACAAGGTGGCCTATGCGTTGGCCGCCGGTTGCTGTGTCATTATGAAGCCCAGCCCCGAAACCCCATTGGAGGCCTATATCATTGCCGAGGCGGCGCAGGAGGCGGGCGTACCCGCGGGCGTGATCAATCTGGTCACGGGCCACCGCGAGGCGTCGGACCATCTGGTCTGCAATCCGGGCGTGGACAAGGTCAGCTTTACCGGATCGACCGTCGCGGGCAAACGCATCGCACAGGTCTGCGGCGAGCGGATCGCGCGATGCACGCTGGAATTGGGCGGAAAATCGGCGGCGATCGTGCTGGATGACTTCCCCATCGAAATCGCCGCCAAGATCTTTGCCGGAACCATCTGTATGATGAGCGGGCAGGTTTGCGCGATGCTCAGCCGCGTGTTGGTGAGCCGTGCGCGTCACGATGAACTGGCCGCCGCGATTGCCGCCGAGATGGCCCAGGTGAAAATCGGCCATAGCGATGATCCCACCACCCAGCTTGGCCCGGTGGCGATGAAGCGCCAATTGGAGCGGATCGAGAACTATATCGAGGAGGGCAAAAAGACGGCGACGCTGATTCATGGCGGCGCGCGTCCGGCGCATTTGCCCAAGGGCTATTTCATCGAACCGACCTTGTTCGCCCATGTCGATAATGCCAGCCGCATTGCGCAGGAGGAGATCTTTGGCCCGGTCCTCGCGCTGATCCCCTATGAGGATGAGGCCGACGCCATCCGCATCGCCAATGATAGCCATTTCGGCCTGAATGGTTCGGTGCTGACCCAGGATGTCGATGCGGCCTATCGCATTGCGCGGGCCGTTCGCACCGGGGCGGTGGGGCAAAACGGATTGCGGATGGATTTCGGCCTGCCCTTTGGCGGGTTCAAGCAATCGGGCCTTGGCCGCGAAGGCGGGATCGAGGGCTTGTTGGGCTATACCGAACTCAAGACCATCCTGCTCGATGGGATGCCGTCAACGCTATAGGCCCGAAAGGGGGCGCCAGCCAGATTTCGGCGACGCCCCCTTCCCCTCTCACAGCTCGTGATGTCGGGTCAACGCAGCTCTATACAGCCGCCATCGACGAATAGGTCGACGCCATTGATAAACGATGCGCGCGCGCTGGCAAGAAACAACACAGCATTGGCGAGCTCTTCCGAGGTTCCCATGCGGCCAATCGGAACGACATTTGCCATAATTGCCTTCATTTCGGCGATAGTTTCGGGTGTTGCGTCGCGCTTGAAAATTTCGGTGTCGGTCGGGCCGGGGCTGACCATATTGACCCGGATGCGGCGGGGCAGCAATTCCTTGGCCAGAATGCGCGCCATCGCCCGCAAGCCGGCTTTTGCTGCAGCATAGGCAACATTGCCCGGCACCGCGGCCAGCGATCCGATCGATCCGGTGATGACAATGTTGCCCCCATCGCGCATCAGCGGCAACGCGCGCTGGATCGCGAAAAAGGCACCGCGCAGGTTCACGTCATGGATCTGGTCCCAGAACTCCTCGGTCACCTGATCGACGGGGGCGAAACCGCCCACGCCCGCATTGACGAATAACACGTCGATTCCGCCCAGCGCCTCCTCGATCTCGGCCATCGCACCCGCGCTTTGCTGCGGGTCGGCAATGTCGCTGCGGATGGACAGGGCGTCCAGATCCTCGGCAATTTCACGCAAGGCATCCGTGTTGCGGCCGGTCACCGCAACCTTGGCGCCTTCTTCACGAAATCGGCGCGCGGCGGCAAGGCCAATGCCCGCCGTCCCGCCCAGAACGACCACGCAGCGGTCAACAAACTCTCCGGTAATCGAAACCATGGATCGGCCCCTTAAAACATCGTGTTCTGGTTGGCCGATGTTTCTGGGACAACTTGCAAAACGTCCCAATGTTCTATGACCTTGCAACCTTTTACGCGAAAAATATCGACGACCGCCGATCCGCGCTCTTCGGGCTTCATCCGGCTGTGCGTGTGGACCATCACCATATTGCCATCGGCCAGAATGCGCTTGATTTCTGCCTTATGGCCGGGGTTGGCCTTCATAAAAGGCTCAAGGAAAGCAATCGCCGCATCGCGCCCGGTGGCGGCATAGGGATTGTGCTGAATATAACCGGGATCGACCCAGGTTTCAAAGGCATGGCGCACCTCACCCTTGATATAGAATTCATCCATGAATTTGGTGACGACCTGTTTCGGCGTCAATTTGCAAGCGCCCCCCGCGGCAGGCGCAGCCATCGCGGGCGCAGCAGAGAGCAACATCAAGGCGGCCAATGAAAAGCGCAGCATGGAACCTCTCCTTTAATCAAAACATGGGCAGCGGATTGACCGGATTTGCGGGCACGTCCTGCAACACATCCCAGTGTTCGGCAATCATGCCATCGCGCACGCGAAAGATATCCACGACCGCCAAACCGGGATCGCCGGGAAAGCGTTCGACATGGACATGCATGGCCACCATATCGCCATCGACCATCGACCTGTGAATGGTCTGGCGCGCGTCGGGGCTTTCGGCCCGGACATGGTCAAGGAAGGCCTTTAACGCCGCCACCCCCGGTTCGGCCAGCGAGGAATGCTGCACATAATCGGGCGCAATATATTGGTCGACGGCGGACGAATCCATCGCGATCAAAACCTTGTGATACATCTCTGTCACGAGGCGCAGATTGGCCTCTTCCTGCGCGGTGCGCGCCATGATTGTCTCTCCCCTGCCTGTTGTTTTTGCGCGATGAAGCGGCGATGCCGCGCAATGGCTATTGTAACAATTGATAGCATATGCCAGACAGGATGCAACCGGCGACAGGGACCATACCCCTCATTCCCCTGACGCCATACAATTGGGGAGAGGTTATGGATCGGACCGCGCTTTATGGCGTGCTCGACAGGTTTCTGGCGGCTTTGGCGGCGCGCGATGCGGGCGCTGTTGATTGGGCGCCCGACGCACAATTTTCCGAAAACAACGTGATGCTGACGCCCGGTGACGGGGTTTGGAACACGCTGCTGGGCATTGGCGAATATCAACTGCGCTTTGCCGACACGCGCACCGGACAGGTCGGCTATTTCGGCACGATCATCGAGGCGGTCGAGGAATCTGGCTTCACCCTGCGTTTGGCCGTCAACGCGGCGGGCCAGATTACCGAATGCGAAATGTGCATCGTGCGGCAAAGCGATTCGGGCATCAAATTCGAAAACCCGCAATACTGGGTCAAACCCATTCTTGAATCGGGCGTCGAAGCCCCGGTGGATCGTGCCGAAATGGTGCGCCTGTCCAACGGCTATTTCGACACGCTGCAATTGAATGACGGCACGATCCACACGCGGTTTCACCCCGAATGCAACCGAGTGGAAAATGGCGTCCAGACGACCCGCAACCCGGACTTTGCCAAAATCGTCCCCGTCTCGGCGCTGGGGTGCGAAGAGCAATTTCGCATGGGCAATTATCGCTATGACGATGAATTGCGCGCCCGCCGCTTCCCCTTGGTGGATGAAGAACGCGGCCTCGTGCTGGCCTTTGGTTTCATCGACCATTCGGGCAAGCTGGACCGCTATCAATTGACCGATGGACGCTGGGTCAACAGCCCGGTGCGCCGCCCGCATTCCTTCTATATTTCCGAACTCTTCAAAATCGACCACGGCATGATTTGCCAGATCGAGGCCAATTTCATCACCGTCCCCTATCGCATGCCCAGTCCGTGGCCCAATGAACGCCCGCAGCAGGAATTGCCCCGATGAGACGGCTGATTTCCGCGCTGGCACTGGCGGCTCTGGCCACCCAACTGACCGCCGGGCAGCCAGAGGGCGCAGGCGCGCAATGGACCAACCCCGGCGGCGATGCGGGCAAGACGCATTACAGCCGCCTGTCCCAAATCACCCCCGCCAATGCTCCGCGTCTCGGTCTTGCGTGGATGGCGGAACTGGGCACCACGCGCGGCATGGAGGCGACGCCGGTGATGGTGGGCGGCGTCCTTTATACCGCTGGCGTGGCGGGCCGGGCCTATGCCCATGATGCGGCGACAGGCCGCCTGCTCTGGGCGTTCGAGCCGCAGGTGGACATGCAGCTTAACCGCACCGCCTGTTGCGACATGGTCAACCGGGGCCTAGCCGTGGCCGATGGCAAGGTGTTCATCGCGGCGCTCGACGGCTGGATGTATGCGCTGGATGCCAAGACCGGCAAGGTGGTGTGGAAGACCGATTTTATCGAAAACCGCGCCAAGGGCGACAATTCCACCGGCGCGCCGGAAATCGCGGGCGATGTGGTCATCATCGGCATGGCGGGCGCGGAATATGACGTGCGCGGCTATGTCACGGCGCTGGACCTGAAAACCGGCGCAATCCGCTGGCGTTGGCATGTGGTGCCGCGCGATCCGGCGCTGGGGCCGCAGGAGCGGCCAGAACTCGACGCCGCGCTGAAAACATGGGACCCGAAAAGCCGCTGGGACATTGGCGGCGGCGGGGCGCCATGGGATGCGATCAATTACGATCCCGAAACCGGGCTGGTGCTGATCGGCACCGGCAATGGCGGGCCCTACGCCACATCGAAACGCAGCCCATCGGGGGGCGACAATCTCTATATCGGCTCGGTCGTCGCGCTGGACCCGAAAACCGGGGCGATGAAGTGGCATTATCAGGAAACGCCGGGCGACAACTGGGATTTCACCAGCACCCAGCCGATGGTGCTGACCCATGTGACGCTGGACAGCGTGGATCGACCGGTGGTGCTGCATGCGCCCAAGAATGGGTTCATGTATGTCCTCGACCGGCGCGACGGGAAATTGCTGCGCGCCAACCCCATCGCGCGGGTCAATTGGGCCAGCGGGGTGGACATGAAAACCGGGCGGCCCAATCTGACGCCGGAAAGCTCGGACTATACCACCGGGCCCAAGATCGTGTTTCCCGGCACGCCCGGCGCACGCAACTGGCATGGCGCGGCCTACAGCCCCAAGACGGGCCTGTATTACGGCGCGGTTCTGGACATCGGCAATCTGATCTTCATGACGCCGGGGCAAAAGCCGTTGAAGGCGCGCGGATTGAACAATGACGCCGCGCTGATCTTCACCACCGATGTGGGGGAGGCGGTGGATACCCTGCCCCCGCCTCTGGCCGCGCAGGTCAAGGCGCTGCCCGCCTTTGCCGAAGCGGTGAAGAACCCCGGCAAGGCGCAGATGCGCGCGCTTGATCCATTGACGGGAAAAACCGTGTGGGCCGCCGATATGCAAAGCTGGCAGGATCGCAGCGGCGCGCTGGTCACGGCGGGCGGCGTGATGGTGCATGGCAATGTGGCGGGGCAATTGGTTGTCCGTGACGCCGCCAATGGCCGCATCGTCAAAACCATCGACACCGGCACCAGCATCCTTGCCGCGCCCATGACCTATACGATCGGCAAAACCCAATATATCGCCGTGGCGGCCGGTTGGGGCGGCGGGGGCTTTCCCTTCGTGCCGCGTTTTGCCGCCGCGTATAATCGGGTGAATGCCAACCGATTGCTGGTGTTCAAACTGGAGGGCAAAGCGCGCCTGACGCCCCCGCCCCGCCTGCCCGCGCTGACCGTGGCGCCCGAACCACCCGCACAGGCACCGGGGGTGACGGGCGAAACCATTGCGCGGGGGCAAGGCCTGTTCTTCGCCAATTGCGCGATTTGCCACGCCAACCGCCACCGCTCGATCACGCCAGACCTGCGCCGGATGCAGCCCGGAACGCATGAGATGTTCCGCCAGATCCTGCTCGACGGCTTGCTGGTGCCGGGCGGGATGCCGCGCTGGAATGACATCCTGACGCCCGCGGACGCCGATGCGATCCACGCCTATCTGATCGACCTGCAAGCCAAGACCCGCGTTGAGGAACTGGCCAAAGTGAAGGCGAAGAAGCCGCTCGACGGGCCTGCGCTGACTATTCTTTCCAATTATTAGAGGCCGAACCCCATGGAATTTTCGACACTGGAAAACCCCCGCCTCGAATTCGCCTTCGCCTGCACCCTGCGCTTTACGCGGGTGCAGATGGTGCCCGATATCCCATCGGGCGGCATGCGCAGCGCAGTCTATGTCGACGAGGGTACGTTTGAAGGCCCGCGTTTGAAAGGCCGCGCCGTGCCCAATTCGGGCGGCGATTATGCGCTGTTCCGCCCCGATGACACCGCCTGTTTCGACGCCCGCTATATGCTGGAGGAGGAAGACGGCACACTGATCTATATGCAGAACAAGGGCTTCCTGTGGGGACGCGAGCCGGGGGTGATGGACCGGCTGCGCCAATGGGCCTTTGCCGGGGGCGACCCTGTGCCCCATGCCGAATACTACCTGCGCGCCCAGCCCAGCTTTGAAACCAGCAAGGGCAAGCATGACTGGCTGACGCGCCACATCTTCATCGGCATCGGCGAGCGCCGCCCGGATGGCAACCATGTGCGCTATTACGCACTGACGTAAAGGAGGCCGCGATGCCCCTGGCCCAGATCGCCTATTCCGGACGCGGGGTGGAACGGCCCCGCTATTACGCCAATGCCCATCACCGCGATGTGCTGGATATCGTGTCGCACCCGATGCGTGTGGAAAGCGCGCGGGATTTGAACGCGGACATTGACCGTGAAGGGTTCACACTGGCGCGGCACGATAGCGCGGTGTCCGACTGGCGCGACCCGGCACAAATCGCAGGCGTCTATGCGCCCGAACTGGCCGCTCTGGTCCAGCGCGTCACCGGGGCGGACGAGGTCAAAGTGTCGCCTCATGGCATCCTGCGCTTTTCGGAAAAATCGGGTCTGGCGGGCAGCGGCAACAATTCCCACCCGGCGCGCTTTGCCCATATCGACGTGGCCGATGGATCATCGCGCTTGATGGCCGAGCGCGGCGCAGGTGGGCGCTCCTTTCGCCGCTATGCCGCGATCAACATCTGGCGCGCGCTTTCCCCCGCGCCGCAGGACGTGCCGCTCGCCCTGTGCGATGCGCGCAGCGTGGCGGCGGGGGACCTGATCGTGGCCGATGCGATTTTCGACGAGCCAGATGGCCGCGAATGGGGCTTTGAAGGTCTGGTCGTCGCGCATAATCCGGAGCATCGCTGGTATTACTATCCCGACATGCACGTGGGCGAGGCCATCCTGTTCAAAACCAAGGACAGCGACGAAGCCGCCGCGCGGCATATCCCCCATGTGGCGTTTAATGATCCCAGCGCGCCGGGGGACGCGCCGCCTCGGTCTAGTATTGAAATGCGGGCGACGGCTTATTGGTGGTAGGTTTTTAGGGGTGCCTCCGGCGGGCAAAGGGACTCTGTCCCTTTGCAATCCCATGATTGGGGTGGCGTATCCTCGGCGACGATGCGCTGATCCGCGAAGCGGTTTAATAGCCTGCGGCGCGGCAAGGTTGCGCTGCGGGCGATATTGGGCACCACATAGACAGTATGGGGATTGCAAAGGGGCCCCGCCCTTTGCCCGCCGGAGGCAAACTTCCTTCCTCTCAATTCAAATCCACAATCGTAATTTCCTTCCCCTCCAGCGCCGCCTTGTTTGCCGCCCGCCGCATCCGCTCGACCTCCAACCGCTCTGGCGGTGCCTCATCCGACGGCAGGGCGGCTATGCTCTCCTCATAAATCGCCCTGAAATCCTCGGCGAATTCGGGGTGGGTAAAGATCAGCCCGTGTCCTTCGCTCATGCCGGACAGGATGCGTTGCCCTGCCTCCAGCGGATCCATGCCCGCCGCAAAGGCCTTGCCGAAATGTTCAAGCGCGCCGCGATCAACCTGCCCAAAACCGCTATCGACAAATTCGGCGGGGCGGCGAAAGGCCGAGTCCCACGCATTGGTGGCCACCAGCGCCGGACACACCAGCGAGCAACCGATACCCAGCGGCACCAGATTATAGCGCAAGCTCTCGGTCAGGCCCCGGACCGCAAATTTGCTGGCGGTATAGATCCCGGCCTGCGGGCCGGACAGATAGGCGGCCATGCTGGCGATATTGACGACATGGCGGCGCCCGGTGGCGCGGCGCAGCGCGGGCAGGAAAGAAGTGATCCCATTGACCACCCCGCCGAAATTCACCCCCATGATCCAGTCATAATCGGCATAGGATGCATCGGCGGTGTTTCCAAAGACCGAGACGCCCGCATTGTTGACCAGCACATGCACCGCGCCGAAATGCTGTTCAACCCGCCGGGCCGCAGCGGCAAATCCATCGCGGTCGGTGACGTCAAGGCTCACCCAAAGCGGTTCTTCCAAACCATTTTGCGCAAACCATGCTGCGGCTTTGCTGCGGTAATCCTCGTTGCGATAGGACAGCGCCAAGCGCATCCCGGCCAGCGCAAAGGCCCGTGCAATGCCAAAGCCCAGCCCCGATACGCCCCCGCTGATAAAGGCCAAGCGCCCGCGCCAGCCATTCGTTTCCTCGCCCATGCATTTTCCCTCTCGCCAAGTCGGTCACTATTGTTAGTATAGCATACAAATAAGCCCAAGGAATCGGGCTGGCAATATGGGAGAGTGAAATGGCTGATACAGACACCCGTCTGGCCGCGCTGGAACGCCGTGTGCAGGAATTGGAGGATATTAACGCGATCCGCCGCCTGCACTGGGCCTATGGTTACTATATCGATTTTAACCGCGCCGAAGATGTTGCCAATCTCTTTGCCGAGGATGGCGAGGTTATCTTTCTTTCCGGCATCTACAAGGGGCGTGAAGGCGCCTATCGCCTCTATGGCACATGGTTCAAATCCTTGTTCCTGGCGCCGGGCGAGGAAGGCCCCGCCTATGGCTTTTTGCTCGACCATTTCCAGATGCAGGACATCATCACCATCGCCCCCGACGGGCAAACCGCCAAGGGCCGTTTCCGCGGCATGCTGTTTGGCGGCAGCCACGAAAGCCGCGAGTTCAAGCCGCAGGGCCTGCCGCTGCAATTCATGGAGGCGGGCATCTATGAGAATGATTACGTGAAGGAAAATGGCGTCTGGAAAATCAAACGCCTTGATTACATGATGCAGTGGCAGGGCGATTATGAAGCAGGTTGGTCAAAGACCACTGCGCATCTCCAGCCCCTGACCGAATGCTATCCGGCCAATCCGATCGGTCCGGATGAAATCCGCACCGCCGAATTGCGCCAGACTTGGCCCTATCGCCATGATGTTCCGATGCATTTTGCCCATCCGCGCTTTGGCGCGGCTTTGGCCAATCAGGTTCAGGAACCGGCCTGATCCTTGGGCTGTGCCGCGTCCCATTCGGCGATGCGGCGCAGCACAAGCGAGGTCAGATTGTCCATTTCCCGGCGCTGCCGAACGGTCAATTTACCCAACAAACTTTCCGCCACGCCGTGCAGCATGGGCTGCATCTGGCGATAGGTCGCCTCGCCTTCCGCGGTCAGGCGGACCGGGCGGCGGCGGCGATTTTCCGGGTCGTTATAATCCTCAACCCACCCGCGCGACTTGCACCCCGCAATCGCCCGGCTGACATTCATCGGAGACATGGCCGTCATATGCACCAGATCATGTCCAGCCAGCGGCCCTTCACCAGCCAGCGCCATCAGCACTTTCACCTCGCTGGTGGAGGCATCAAAGGGGTCACAAACGCCCACCTTCATCGGATCACCGATCAGGCTGCACAATTTGAGCAGGCTGATCAGAAGCGGGGTCAGATCGTCCTCGGCCAGAGTTTCCGTCATGGAATTGGGCATGCTGTTACTGCTGTTCATGGTGGTGAAACTAACCACATTCAGGGGCGGAATGGCAAGTTTTTTCCCCTTTTCACATTAACGAATGTGACCTTTTCGCATCAGTGACCCCCGCAAGCAGCTTGTGTTCAAGAAAATCCGGCACGCCTTCTTGCCAAGTCAAAATTCGTATGTATCACTCACAAACATCAGGGCGGAAAAAGCCCGATATAGGAGAGGGAATCATGGCCAAGACTTTTGGCATCTTTACTCGCGCGCGCCTCGTTCATGCGGTTGCTATCCCGGCTCTGGCCTGCGCATTGTCCGCGCCCGCCCTTGCGGCCGAGGCGCCTGCGGCCGACGCCCCGCCCGCCGCCGAAGAGCATGGGCTGAAAGAAATCGTGGTGACGGCCCAGTTCCGTTCGCAAAAACTTCAGGACACGCCGCTCTCGATCACGGCGGTCAATTCCGACCTGTTGAAATCGCGCAACCAGACCGACATCAGCCAGATCGCAGCGCAGGCCCCCAACGTCCAGCTCACGCAAATGGGCGGCGCCTTTGGTTCATCGATGGCCGCCTATGTTCGCGGTGTTGGTCAGTACGACTTTAACCCCGCCTATGAACCGGGTGTGGGCATCTATATCGACGATGTTTATTATGCCTCGCTGACGGGTTCGGTGATGGACCTTCTCGACCTTGACCGGGTCGAAGTGCTGCGCGGGCCGCAGGGTACGCTGACGGGGCGCAACTCGATCGGCGGCGCGATCAAGATGTTCTCGACCAAGCCGAGCGCGGAAAATTCGGGCAATATCGAGGCCGCCTATGGTGCGCGCAACCGTCTGGACCTGCGCGGCAGCATGAATTTCGCGCTGACCGACTCGCTGTTCGTGCGCGTTTCGGGCGTTCACAAGCGCCAGGACGGCTATGTGAACATGATCGATTATGGCTGCGCCAATCCCGGCAACTCGCTGGGGATCACGGGCAATGCCAATACCGGCAAAGGCTGCGTGATCGGCAAGCTGGGTGAAAAGAACTACACCGGTGCCCGCGCCTCGATCCGTTACAATCCGAATGACAAGATCGACTGGATCATCTCGGGCGATTACACCTATGAAAACCGCAGCAATGCCGCCAGCGTTCTGACCGTCAACAACACGGCCAAGACCGGCGGTGTCGATTTCCGTTGCGGCAATTTCTGCACCTACGCCAATTTCTACATGCCCGCCGGTGGTCAGGCGGGACAGGCCTATACGATGCCCTTGAACACGATGTTCACCGGCTGGGGCGTGTCGAGCAACCTGAAGTACACGATCAGCGACAACCTCAACCTTCAGGCGATCACGGCCTATCGCAAGTATCATCAGACCTTTGGCACGGACGATGATTTCACCCCCTATGCCCCGGCGGGCGGCGCCGGGTATAACGACCTGACCTTCCGCTTCTTCAGCCAGGAACTGCGCCTGAACGGCAAGATCGGCACGTTGGGTGAATGGACCGTCGGCGGGTTCTACAATGATCAGACCTCGGTCTATTTCACGCGTCAGGACATCCGCTACATCGTGCCGAATGTGCCCAGCTTCTATCTGCAATTCCAGGGCAATGACCCGGTGAAGGCCAATTCCAAGGCCGGTTTTGCCACGGTCATCCTGCACCCCACAACCGCGCTGACCGTGACGGGCGGCCTGCGCTATACCAGCGAGCACAAGGACTATACGTTCGTGCGTCAGAACTGGTCGGGCGGCCCGCTGGTCGATCCGTTCGGGGTTGGCGCGCTCAATGGCAGCAAGGCCAACTATGACGGCGAAAAGCTCGACTGGCGCATTTCGGCCGACTATCGCTTCAATCCGCAATTGATGGCCTATGCCACGGTCAGCACCGGCTTTAAGGGCGGTGGCGTCACGGCGCGTCCCTTCACCAAGACGCAGGCCACCAATGGCACGTTCCGTCCCGAAACGCTGACCTCCTATGAATTGGGCATCAAGAGCGATCTGTTCGACCGTCGTCTGCGCGTGAACCTTGCCGGTTTCATCAATGACTACAAAAACATCCAGCTGCCGATCTCGGACTGCTCGCTGCTTGATGGTTTTGCGCCCGGCACCGATCCCTTCCCCTGCGCCGCGATCCAAAATGCCGGTGACGGCAAAATGTGGGGCCTTGAAGCCGAAGTCAGCGCCAGCCCGATTGAAGGTCTGGACATCGATGGCAGCCTGAGCTGGATCGATGGCGAATGGAACCGGATCAGCGCGCAGGTTACCTCGATCAAGCTGACCGATCCCATCACCTCGCCCAACTGGCGCGGCAGTTTCGGCATCCAGTACAAGGCGGATCTGGGCGGCAAAAACGGCACGCTGACCCCGCGCTTTGACCTTGCCTATACCGGCAAGCAGCAGATCGGTCGCCTGACGGTGGCCAGCCCGCTGGACTATAACCCGGCCTTTGCCATCGCCAATGCGCGCCTGACCTGGAAAAATCCCAAGCAGGATCTGGCGATCAGCTTTGAAGTGTCGAACCTGTTTGACAAATACTACTATCTGCCGCTGCGTTTTCAGGCGCTCTATGCCTCGGCAGGCACGGTTTACAGCAATGTTGGCCGCCCGCGTGAATGGGCGATCTCGGTGCGCAAGTCGTTCTGATAACGATAGATTTTAAACATTCTTTTGGGGGCGGGTCTGCGGACCTGCCCCTTTTTTTATCCATGTGTTTTCCCGGTTGACAGGGACGCCCACGATACGCATGATCGATAACAATTGTTATAAAAATGGAGAGGAAGAGGTCCGTGAAACTGACCCTGCCACCGCGGGTTAGCCCGCAATCCTTTGACGCCGCGCTCAAGGCTTTTGCCGGGGTTGTGGGGGCCGGATGGGTGATGTCATCCGATTCGGATCGCGATGCCTATGCCGATGGCTATGCCCCCGGTCCGGCCGAACAATGGCCCGCCTCGGCCGCTGTGGCCCCCGCGACCGTCGAGGAAGTGCGCGCCATCGTGCGCATCGCCAATGAATACAAGGTGCCGCTCTGGCCCGTCGCGCGGGGCAAAAACCTTGGCTATGGCACCGCCGCGCCGCGCATGGCCGGGTCGGTGGTGCTGGACATGGGGCGGATGAACCGCATCCTCGAACTGGACCCCAAACTGGCCTATGCGGTGGTGGAACCGGGCGTGGGCTTTTTCGACCTGCATGACGAGGTCGAGCGGCAAAAGGCCCCGCTGTGGCTCTCGGTCCCCGGCAACGGCTGGGGCAGCGTGATCGGCAATGCTCTGGAACATGGCATTGGTTATACGCCCTATGGATTGCACGCGCGCAACCTGTGCGGGATCGAGGCGGTGCTGCCCGATGGCGATCTTTTGCGCACCGGCATGGGCGCGATGAAGGACAATCCGGCCTGGCACCTGTTCCCGATGAATTACGGCCCGACATGGGATCTGGCCTTCAGCCAGTCGAATTTGGGCGTCGTGACCAAGGCCGGAATCTGGATGCAGCCCGCGCCCGAAACCAGCCTCGAACTGACCTGGGACATTCCCAATGAAGAGGACATCGGCTGGGTTATCGACACGGTCACGCCGCTGAAAATCGCCGGACTGATCGACCAGAATGTCTTTATCCCAAGCTGGCTGGGCAAGATCGTCGTGCTGGGCACGCGCAAGGATTTCTGGGACAAGCCCACCGCCATGCCCGAATGGCGCGTCAAGGAATTGCTGAAACAATATGACCTTGGCTACTGGCGCGTCTCGATCCGGCTTTATGGCGATGAAAATGTGAACAAGGCCAAGGCCGAAGTCATCAAATCGGCCTTCAAGCGCCACCTTGCCGCCCCCGCGATGGAGGTCTGGTGGCGTCAGGGTGATCCCAAACCGCCGCTCGACCTGACGTTGGGGACGCCATCGGCGGTTCCGTTGCAAATGTCGGATTGGGTCGGCGGCCGGGGCGCGCATCTGGGCTTTTCGCCCGTCGTACCCGCCACGGGCGACCATGTGATGGGACAGTTGAAGCGCAGCCGCAAGATCATCGCCGATCACGATGTCGATTTCTATGCCAGCTTCACCATCGGCGGGCGTTTTGCCAATAATGTCAACATGCTGATGTATGACCGCGACAATGCGGCGCAGGTCGATAACATGAAAAAGCTGTTCAACGCGCTGATCACCGAGACCGCCAAGGCGGGATATGGCGAATATCGCACCCATCTTGGCTGGATGGACCGGGTGATGGAAACTTTTGATTTCAATGATCACGCGCTGCGCCGCTTTGATGAAAAGATCAAGGATGCGCTCGACCCCAATGGCATTATCGCGCCAGGCAAACAGGGCGTCTGGCCATCGGCCTATCGCACCATGCAGAAGGAGGGCGCGCAATGAGCCGCCTGTCCCTGATGGCCCTTGCGGCCATGATCGCCCCGGTGGCTGTGCTGGCGTCGCCTCCGGGGGCGCCCGGCAGCGTGCCGGAATTGCCGCCTTATCAGATGCGCGCGCCCCAACCCGCCGGCGACCGTTTGCAACCGGGACGCGATGGCAAGGCGATCTTTGAACATTCCTGCGGCTATTGCCACTTTGCGGGCGGCATGGGCACCAACCTGCTGACCAAGCAAATGATGATGATGAAGCGCCCGCCCTCGGACGGATTGCTCAGCAATCGGCGCGATCTGACGGCCGATTATGTCAAAGCCGTGGTGCGCGGCGGCAAAGGCGCGATGCCTGCACAGACCCGTGTGGACCTGACCGATGCGGAATTGAATGCGGTGGCCGTCTATCTTTCCCAAAAACCGGCAAAGGGGAAGAAGTGATGCTGCGCCTATCCCGCCGCCGTATGATGCAGGGGGCAGGCGCCGCAGGGCTGATCGCCGCGCGGCCCGCCTTGGCCTCCGCCTCGCGCACTCTGCTGGTCTATGACAGCCGCATCCCAGAAAGCGCCGGTTTTGCCGCCGCATCGTCCCACAACCTGCGCCACGATCTGGCGCAGGGGCGGATAGACCCGCGCAGGATGGGTGCCATCGCCCGCGTCGAGGGACTGACGCGGCGCAGCGACTATGTCGCGCTCTCGCTCGCCCTGCGCCTCGACGGCATGCGCAGCGCCGACGATCGCCCCAGCCCTGCGCCCATTTCCGCGCGCGATCATCTGTTCCGCTGGACCTTGACCAAGAGTGCCAAGGCATGAGCGTCGCCCTCTATCACTGGGAACCCAACGCCAATTCGGGAAAGCCGATGCTGGCGCTGATGGAAAAGGGCGTGGGCTTCGACAGCCATTACATCGACATGCTGGCCTTTGATCAGCACCGACCCGAATATTTGGCCATCAATCCGCAGGGCACGATTCCGGCCATGGTGCATGACGGGCGGGTGCTGGTCGAATCCACCGCCATCATGGAATATGTCAACGAGGCCTTCGACGGCCCGGCGCTGATGCCCGACAATCCGCTTGAACGCTGGCGCATCCGTTGGTGGATGAAATTCATGGACCAATGGCTTGGCCCAAGTTTCTCCATGATCGGGTGGAGCGTCTTCGTCGGCCCAATGGTGCGCAAACGCGATCCGGCCCAGTTGGAGGCCGCCATTGACCGCATCCCCCTGCCCGAACGGCGCGTGGCATGGCGCAAGGCGATCAGCGGGCAATTTGGCGAGGCCGAGCTGGCCGAAAGCCGCCGCCGCGTGGCCTATGGCATCGCCTTGTTGGAGGAGGAATTGGGCAAGCGCGATTATGTCGGATCGAATGGCTACAGCCTTGCCGACATCAATATCTTCAATTCGACCTATTCGCTGCCTTTGTCGCAACCGGATCTGGCGGGGAAAGACAAAACGCCCAACATCATGCGTTGGTTGAAACGGGTGTACGAACGTGATGCGGTCAAGCGGACATGGGCGATGGGCCGCACCGATCTGGCCCATCGTTACAGCCTGATTATGGAAGGGATCGACTGATGGCTGTGCTCTATCATGGACAGCCCAATGGGCCGAGCCTGTCGGTTCTGGCCGTTCTGGCCGAATGCGGGCTTTCGGATCGCATCGAAACGCGGCCCATCAACCTGCTGGCGGGCGAAAGGCACACGATTCCCGGCATTACCGAACCGCTGGCCCGCGACATCGGCGTCGAGGGCGAAGGGCCGCTGTTGGTGATCGAAGGCGAGGCCTGTCAGGAATCGGTGTTCCTTGCCCAATATCTCGACGAACTGGCGGGGGCGGGGTTACAACCCAAGGATCCCTATACCCATTGGCAAATGATGATGTGGTGTCGCCGCATCACCGAAAGATGCGCGCCCGCCGCCGCCTTTCTGGGCAATCAGGCCTATGCCGCGCCGGTTCTGGCCGCGATGAGCGACGGGGACTTTGATGCCATCACTGTTGCGATTGCCTCCACCGATCTGCGCCAACGCTGGATCGACACGCGCGGCGGGGCCTTTCCCGAAACCGAGCAATCCGACAGCAAGACCAAGATTGCCGACGCCGCCGCCATGGTCGAAAAGCAATTGGAGGATGGGCGTGAGTGGCTGATGGGGCCGATCACGATTGCCGATTTTGAAACCTATGGCTGGCTGGTCGGCATGGTCGATCTGTTGCCCGAAGTGTTTGCCGGAAAACCGCTGACGACCGCATGGATGGCGCGGATGGCGACGCGGCCCAGCGTGCAATCGGCCCTTGCCCGCGCAACGGTGGCCCATCCCGAAAGGGTCTGGGCGCCCGGACCGGAAATCAACCGTTGGGGTTAGGCGTTGGGGTTAAGCCCCCAGTTTAACCAACCAGGCCGCCGCCTTCTTCGGCTCGCCCAAAGCGTCAGAGCGCACCGGGCCGCGCGCGGCCAAAAACTCGGCGTGGAGGGCAAATTCCTCCATGCCGAGCTTTTCGCGCAGATCGTTGACCGTATCGGCCAGTTCATCAAGCTGGGCCACCATCGGGGCGGCCTTGGCCCGCGCATGGCGATCCTGCTGATGATCAAACAGGCCCCACTGGCCCGCCGAGGTCACCCGCAGCGCCGCAATCAAGGCATCGCGATATTCGGCCTCGGCCTCTTCACGCTGGCTTTCCAGCCGTTCCAGACGATCGGCGCGTGCCATCTCAGCGCTTGCTGAGCGCTGCTTCGCATTCCGCGATCAGCGATTGCATGATGTCGGCCACCGGCTCTTCCTTGGTGACCATGCCCACCGACTGACCCGCCATCAGCGAGCCATTTTCAACGTCGCCATCGATCACCGCGCGGCGCAGCGCACCGGCCCAGTAGCGTTCGATCATCAACTGCGCATCGTGCATGTCAACTTCGCCCGCATCCAGCTTGGCCGCGACTTCGCGCTGCTTGGCGGTGAATTCCTCGGTGCCCTTGTTTTTCAGCGCACGAACCGGGATCACCGGCAGACGCGGATCAACCTGAACGCTGGCGACCGCCTCACGCGCGGCGGCGCGGAAGAAGGCCTTTTTGAAATCGGGGTGGGCAATGCTCTCGCTTGCCGCGGCAAAACGGGTGCCCAATTGCACGCCCGCCGCGCCCATTTCCAGATAGGAAGCGATTGCCTCACCGCGACCGATGCCGCCCGCCACAAAAACAATGTGGTCTTCGGCCAGAGCAGGCAGGAACTCTTGGGCCAGTACGGACGTTGCAACAGGACCGATATGACCGCCCGCTTCCGACCCTTCGATCACCAAGGCATCCGCGCCGCTGCGGAGCAGTTTCTTCGCCAGCGCCAGCGTGGGGGCGAAAACCAGCACCTTGGCGTCAAAAGCCTTGATCGCCTCGACGCTGCCCTTGGGCGGGATGCCGCCGGCCAGAACCACATGGGTCACGCCATGACGCGCACAAACCTCGATCAGCTCAAACAGCTTGGGGTGCATCGTGATCAGGTTGACGCCAAAGGGCTTGGAGGTCAGCGCCTTGGTCGCCTCGATTTCGGCGTCCAGCAATTCGGGCGTCATCGCCCCGCAGGCAATCACGCCAAAGCCACCAGCGTTGCTGATGGCCGACACCAGATTGCGTTCCGAAACCCAGCTCATCGCGCCGCACAGGATCGCATATTCGGTGCCCAGAAATTCCTTGCCGCGCGCCATCAGCGCTTCAGTCTTGGTGGGCATGGGCGTATACTCCTGTCTGGTGGCGCGGCGCGCGCGAAATCCGATGCGGGCCCTTAGTTCGCAACCGCGCAACAGGCAAGCCATGCTGAATACCACAATCGGCAAATTCGATCACTGTCATACAATCATGCAGTTTAGTCGATCAATAAACATAAGATAGTGCTCTGGCCATCAGGCAAACCAAAGGGGATGCACCATGAACGCCGAATCGAAATGCCCGTTTCACGCAAAAGCCAGCCGAACGGCGGTGGTCGCCGCTCTCACCAATGACATGTGGTGGCCCAACCGGCTGAACCTGAAAATCCTGTCTCAGCACAGCGAAAAGGTCGCACCCAAACAGGGCGATTATGCGCAGGCTTTCACCGCGCTCGATCTGGACGCGGTCAAGGCCGACATCTTTGCACTGATGACCGACAGTCAGGACTGGTGGCCCGCCGATTACGGCCATTATGGCCCGCTGTTCATCCGTATGGCTTGGCACAGCGCGGGCACCTATCGCACGTTTGACGGACGCGGCGGGGCCTCGACCGGCAATCAGCGGTTCGCCCCGCTCAATTCATGGCCTGACAATGTCAATCTGGACAAGGCTCGCCTGCTGCTCTGGCCGATCAAGCAGAAGTATGGCGAGGCGTTGAGCTGGGCCGATCTGATGATCCTGACGGGCAATTGCGCGCTGGAATCGATGGGCCTGCCCACGGTCGGTTTCGGCGGCGGGCGCGAGGATATCTGGGAACCCGAAGACGACGTCTATTGGGGCCCGGAAGCCAAATGGCTGGATGACGAACGCTATTCGGGAGACCGCGATCTGGAAGATCCGCTGGCCGCGGTCCAGATGGGCCTGATCTATGTGAACCCCGAAGGCCCCAATGGCACGCCCGACCCGATGGCTTCGGCGCGCGACATTCGCGACACGTTCGCCCGTATGGCGATGGATGATGTCGAAACCGTGGCCCTGATCGCGGGCGGCCACACTTTTGGTAAAGCGCATGGCGCAGGCGATGCCGCCCTTATCGGCCCCGATCCCGAAGCGGCCGATATCACCGCGCAGGGTCTGGGCTGGATCAGCAGCCACGGCACGGGCCGCGGCGGCGATGCCATCACCAGCGGGCTGGAGGGCGCGTGGACGCCGAACCCGACGCAATGGGACAATGGCTATTTCGACACGCTGCTGGGTTACGAATGGGAATTGACCAAGAGCCCCGCCGGCGCGCACCAGTGGAAGCCCAAGGGTGATGCCGGCGCAGGCACGGTGCCCGACGCGCATGATCCGGCGCGGCGTCACGCCCCCATTATGTTCACCAGCGATATCGCGCTGATCACCGACCCGGCCTATCGCGCCATCAGTGAGAATTTCCACAAAAACCCCGATCAATTGGCGCAGGCCTTTGCCGAGGCCTGGTTCAAGCTGACCCACCGCGATATGGGGCCGATCACGCGCTATCTGGGCAGCGAGGTTCCCAATGAACCGCGCATCTGGATGGACCCGGTGCCGGTGGTCGATCACCCGTTGATCGAGGACGCGGATATATCCTTGCTCAAGACGGCCATTCTGGATTCGGGCCTGTCGATCGGGCGTCTGGTGGCGACGGCATGGGCCTCGGCCAGCACCTATCGCGGGTCGGACCGGCGCGGCGGGGCCAATGGCGCGCGCATCGCTCTGGCGCCGCAACGCGATTGGGCGGTCAATGATCCGGCCGAACTGGCAAAGGCCCTGACGGTCTATGCCGGGATCAAGGCCAGCTTCGATGAAGCCTATGCGCCCAAGCGGATCAGTCTGGCCGATCTGATCGTGCTGGGCGGCACGGCGGCGGTGGAATCGGCGGCCAATGCGGCGGGGGTGGACATCACCCTGCCCTTCACGCCGGGCCGCACCGATGCCACGGCGGAACAGACCGATGCGGAAAGCTTTGCCGTGCTGGAGCCCAAGGTCGATGGTTTCCGCAATTTCCGCTCCGGCCCGATGGCGCGGTCGGAAGAGGAACTGTTGGTCGATCGCGCGCAATTGCTGGGCCTGACGGCGCCGGAGATGACGGTGCTGGTGGGCGGCCTGCGGGTTCTGGGCGCCAACAGCGGTGGTTCAAAGCTGGGCGTGTTCACAACCCGCGAAGGGGTGTTGTCCAATGACTTCTTCCGCAACCTGCTGGGCGCGACCACGGCGCTGGTGTGGAAACAGAATGAAGATGGCACCTTTACCGGCCATGATCGAGCAACGGGCGCAGCCAAGTTGCAGGGCAGCCGGGTCGATCTGATCTTTGGTTCAAACTCGCAATTGCGGGCATTGGCCGAACATTATGCCACCGACGATGCATTGCCACGTTTCGTGAATGACTTTGCCCAGGCATGGACGAAAGTGATGGAGGCGGACCGCTTCGATCTCTGATAGACCATATTGGCGCATAGGAACCGGGACCATCCCTCACCCCGGTTCTAAACGGCCCCGCCTTCGGCCATGCTGGAGGCGGGGTTTTGCTTGGAATATTCAATCTCAAGCATATCAATAGAATTTCTTTGCTGCACGCTCCGCGTTAATCTGGTTCTTTAGAGGTCCACAATCGCCCGTCACAATGGGCGGCGTCAGAGATAAGAGAGTCACGCGTGTCCTTCACCCTCGCCTCGTTAAACATTGAAGCGATTTTGCCCTACGTTGGCATCGGCTTTGCCGCGCAATTGGTCGATGGCGCATTGGGCATGGCCTTTGGCGTGATTTCCAGCACTTTGCTGGTCAGCGCCATGGGTGTGCCCCCGGCGCGGGCCAGCGCGGGCGTCCATCTGGTGGAATTCTTCACCACCGGCGCTTCGGGACTGAGCCATATCCTGCATCGCAATGTGGACTGGAAACTGTTTGGGCGTCTGGCCGTGCCGGGCGTGATCGGCGGGGTCGCTGGGGCGACGGTGTTGTCGAATGTCGATGCCTCGGTGGCGCGGCCTTTGGTGATGGCCTATCTGGCCGCCATCGGACTTTATCTGTTTTACAAGGCGTTCCACTACCCTTCGGAAAAGCTGCATGACGAGGCCAAAATCACGATGCCGCTGGGGCTGGTCGGCGGTTTTCTCGATGCTTCGGGCGGCGGCGGATGGGGGCCGGTGGTGACATCCAACCTGTTGTTGCAAGGCACCGATCCGCGCAAGACCGTGGGCACCGTCAACACGGCTGAATTTCTGCTGACCTTTGCCGTATCGGCCACGTTCATCTACAATTCGGGCTTTTCCGCCTTTACCACCGTCACCAGCGGCTTGCTGGTCGGCGGTCTTTTGGCTGCCCCCTTTGGCGCATGGTTTGCCAAGCGGATTTCGCCCAAGAACCTGCTGATCATGGTCAGCATCGTGTTGATGGCAACCAGTTCCTTTGCGATCTACAAGGCGCTGGCGTAACGAAAAGGGGCGGCGCCCATCACGGCCCGCCCCTTTTTTGCGTCCATTCCAAACCGCTCAATAGGGCGGCTTGTGCAACCCCTTGGGGCTGAGGGTAAAGATCTCGCAACCATCCTCGGTAATGCCGATCGAATGCTCGAACTGCGCCGAAAGCGAGCGGTCACGCGTCACCGCCGTCCAGCCATCGTCGAGCATCTTGACCCCGGCCTTGCCCAGATTGATCATCGGTTCGATGGTAAAGAACATGCCCGGCTTCAATTCAGGGCCAGTGCCCGGCGTGCCGACATGCACCACTTCGGGCGAATCATGGAACAGACGGCCCACGCCATGGCCGCAAAAGTCGCGCACCACGCCGTAACGATGGGCCTCGGCATGGCGCTGGATCGCATGGCCGATGTCGCCCAGACGCACGCCCGGACGCGCCATATCGACGCCGATCATCAGGCATTCATAGGTCACATCGACCAGACGCCGCGCCTTTAACGGCACATCGCCCACCAGATACATCCGGCTGCTATCGCCATGCCACCCGTCGAGCAGCGGGGTCACGTCAATGTTGACGATATCGCCGTCCTTCAACACCTTGTCACCCGGAATGCCGTGACAAATCACATGGTTGATCGATGTGCAGCAGCTATGCGCAAAACCGCGATAGCCCAAAGTGGCCGGAACCGCGCCGCCATCCAGCGTCATCTGACGCACGATGTCGTCGATTTCGCCCGTGGTCACACCCGGCTTGACCACATCGGTCAAGGCATCAAGGATTTCCGCGGCCAGACGACCGGCACGGCGCATACCTTCAAAACCGGCGGGGCCATGCAGCTTGATCGTGCCGTCGCGCAGCACGGTGTCGCCATCAGCGACGATCTGATATTGAGTCATGCGGCCCATATAGCGTCAAACACGAAAATTGACAGAGGGCGCAGGCTCATTTGCCGCCCGCCTACTTCCCCAAGGCAAAGCTGTCGCGATATTCCGGGCGCACCGCCGCCATCACCCGCGCATCCACCGGCAGGGTGATCTCATAATCCCCCTCGGCATAGGACCCCGCCTCATAGGGGCCGACCAGAATGCCGATGCGGTTGAAATGCGCCTTGTCGCTGCTGCCCAGAATGACGGTGGATTGGGCCGGATCGATGCAATTGTTGGGCCATTCATCCGATCGCACCACCGGTTCGCCCCGGCGCTTGGCCCGCTCTTTATCCAGCAGCGCGCAGAACGGTTCACGAATGGCGGATGACAGCGCGGCCTTGCTGGTAAACAGGTCCTGCGCCACGCGCTTCTGGTTCGCGCCCTTGTCCCACATCATCGCGCTATAGCCATGGTTGGGATGCGCCCCGCCCGAATCCTCAAACACCGTTGCCGACAGGCTCAACCATCCCGGCAAGTCGGTGACCACTTTCCAATCCACCCCCTGTGCCCACGGGCGAAAGGGGAAATTCTCGCTCTTGGCCTCTTTGGCGGCGGCGCGGGCTTCCTTGGCCAGACGGGTCTGCTGCTTGTCGCTGTCCGCGTCCAGCCATGCCTTGAGCGGCACAATTGCGGCGGCGGCAGCAGGATAGCTGTAGTTAAATTCAAAGAAGTCGTTCGAGATTTTCACCTTGCGCGCCACGCCCGGTTCGGGTGCGGGCGGCGAAGGCGGGGCGGGCACCGCGCTGGATGCGGCATTGGTCGCCTGTGACGCGGTTTCATTGGTTTCACCGCAGGCGGCAAGGCACAAAGCCCCCACCGAAACCCAAATTGCCCGCGACGTCACCATGATTTCAAACTCCAATTCCGTATCTGCCCAAGGATAGAGCCGCCCGCCCCCCGTGCAAGTGCGATCATAATCTGGATTGATGCACCCGCCCCCTTGCGCCCATAAGGGGGGCATGTCCAAGACTCAGAACGACCCCGCCGCCCCGATGCTCGCCAACGATCTGGTCCAGCCCGACCGCCAACAGGCCGCAGTGCCGATCCATCTGGTGGAAAAGGCGGTGTATGAGGAATGGCTCAAATCCCGCACTGCCGCCCAGCGCGCGGCATTGAGCGGGCAGAAGTTCAAGGGCGATGCGGGTGGTTATGCCATCCTCCCCGACGGCGACGGTTTTGCCGTGGTCGCAGGCGTGGCAAAGCTGGAAACGCTATCAAGCTGGTGCCTTGGGAAACTGGGCGAGAGCCTGCCGGGGGGCACCTATCGCCTTGTTCCGGCGGCGCCGTGTGTGGCGGGCGCGGCTTTTGTCGGATGGGCCTTGGGGCAATATCGCTATGACCGCTATCGCAAGGACGGCAATGGCGAAACGCCGCGCATCCTGTTGACCACCGAGGTCAAGGCGATTGCCCCGGCTCTGGCCGAAGCGGGCGCGGTGGCGCTGGTGCGCGATCTGGTCAACACGCCTGCAGAAGACCTTGGCCCGGCCGAATTGGAGCACGAGGCCGAATTGCTGGCCAAGGCCTATCGCGCCACCCTCAAGGTCACGCGGGGCGAGGCGCTGGAGCATGATTACCCCATGGTCCACATGGTAGGCCGCGCCGCCGCGCGCAGCCATGCCCCGCGCATGATCGAGCTGGAATGGGGCGATGAAAAGGCCCCGCGCCTGGCGATTGTCGGCAAGGGGGTATGTTTCGATTCCGGCGGTCTGGACATTAAACCGTCCAGCGCGATGCTCTTGATGAAGAAAGACATGGGCGGGGCGGCCCATGCGCTTGCCCTTGCGCGGCTGGTGATGGAAAGCGGGTTGAAAGTGCGGTTGCACCTGTTGATCCCGGCGGTGGAAAATGCGGTGTCGGGCGGTTCGTTCCGCCCCGGCGACGTGTTGAAAAGCCGCGCCGGCATTTCGGTCGAAATCGGCAACACCGATGCCGAAGGTCGCCTGA
This sequence comes from Novosphingobium sp. Sphag1I, assembly GCF_056279125.1. Taxonomy (NCBI): domain Bacteria; kingdom Pseudomonadati; phylum Pseudomonadota; class Alphaproteobacteria; order Sphingomonadales; family Sphingomonadaceae; genus Novosphingobium; species Novosphingobium sp. Sphag1I. The sequence continues at coordinate 48,729 of NZ_JBWBQS010000009.1, forward strand.
TCCTTGGCGATGCGCTTTATCGTGCCAGTGAGTTTAAACCCGATCTGATCATCGATTTTGCCACGCTGACGGGGGCGGCGCGTGTGGCGCTGGGGCCTGACCTGCCCGCGATGTTTACGCGGCGCGATGATACGGCGCAGGCATTGATCGATGCTGGCCTTGCCAAGGATGATCCGGTCTGGCGCCTGCCCTTGTATGATGGCTATCGCGAATGGCTGAAATCGGACATTGCCGACATGAACAATGCCCCATCGGGCGGTTTTGCCGGGGCCAGCGTCGCCGCGCTTTTCCTCGACCGCTTTGTCGGTGAAGGCATCGATTGGGCGCATTTCGACACTTTCGCATGGCGCCCATCGGCCAAGCCGGGGCGGCCCAAGGGCGGCGATGCGATCGGATTGCGCGCGGCATGGGCGATGGTGAAGGCGCGATTTGGGGGCGCTTGACGGCAAAACTTGCAGAATCCCCCCCTTCCCGCTAAGCGCGCGCCTTTCCTTTTCGGGGGCAGACGACTTTGGCCATGTTTGAAAATCCGGTTCCAGCTTTGGGCGCTTCTTTCGCGTTGAGCGGCCCTGCGGCAAAACCAGATCCGGCCAGTGTCCCGGTCCGAGGGGACGTCGCGCATATCCGTTTGGCCGGTAAAGTATTTGTCCCACATTATGTGGTACCGATGCCGCATCGCGCACGCGGTGACATCACCATCCTCAAGACGCCGGGCGGCGATGCTCTGGCCACTCTTGGTGAGGGCGCTCAATTTGACGTGCTCGATCTGGCGGGCGGCCATGCCTGGGGCGAAGTGCCCGGCGGCGTGGTCGGCTATGTCGCCGCCGATCAACTGGAGAAACTGGCATGAGCTACAGCGTGTTCATCGATGGTGCCGCGGGCACCACGGGGCTTGAAATCGCCGACCGGCTGGGTGGTCGCGGCGAATTTGACCTGATCATTCTGGACGATGCCCGCCGCAAGGATAGCGCTGCCCGCAAGGAAGCGCTGCATTCGGCCGATTTCGCGATCCTGTGCCTGCATGACGATGCCGCGCGCGAAGCGGTCGAGATGGCGCAAGGGTCCAAGGTGCGCATCATCGACGCCAGCACCGCCCATCGCGTGGCGCCGGGCTGGACCTATGGCTTTGCCGAAATCGTCGGGCGCGATGTGGTGGCGGGCGCGGATCGCGTGGCCAACCCCGGCTGCTATCCCACCGGCTTTATCGCGTTGATCGCGCCGCTGGTGCGCGCCGGACTGTTGCCTGCCGACTGGCCCTATACGGTCAATGCCGTTTCGGGATATTCGGGCGGCGGCAAGGCGTTGATCGAGCGTTTCGAGGAAGACCGCGACATTGCCTTCCGCGCCTATGGTCTGGGCATGGGGCACAAGCATGTGCCCGAAATGACGCGTTATGCCGGTCTGGTGCATGAACCGATTTTTGCCCCCAGCGTGATCCCGGCCCATCGCGGCATGTGGGTCGAAGTGCCGCTGCCTTTGTCAGCCATCCCCGGCGCGGCTTCGGCGGATGCTCTGCGCAAAGGTCTGGCCGCCTTTTACGAAGGCAGCGCGGTGGTCCGTGTCGCCGAGGCGGCAACGCCGTCGGAACTGTTGCTGCGCGCATCAATGGAACCTTCCGACGCGCTGACGCTTCACGTCTTTGCCAATGATGCGGGCACGCAAGTCCGACTGGTGGCCATGCTCGACAATCTGGGCAAGGGCGCCAGCGGGGCTGCGGTACAAAGCCTCAATCTGATGGCCGGTCTGCCCGAAACGGCAGGCCTCGCGCTCTGATTAAAACGAAAGAGGCTTTTTCCGCGCGGAAGAGCCCCTTTTCGAGCTTTGCCTAAAATGCAGGCAGGCCTGCCTAAAAATTGATCGCAAATTTGGCGGTTTGAGTCATTATCCTGCCCGCGACCCCCCGGTTTTCCAGAAAATCTTTCGCACAAACCCTCATTTCAGAGGTTTTCCTCTGGCTTGCTTTGTCCTATCCCATCCCAACCGACTCTGGCACGAATCTTGATAGATCCTTACCAGCGTCAACCGTATCAGGTCCGGCCCCCTGGGTCCGGGCGCTGGCGTAATTGCGCACTGCGGCGGCCCTTCCGGCCCCGCCAATGAGGGATGGTGCAGGCGTGAAAAAGATCGAGGCGATCATCAAGCCGTTCAAGCTGGACGAGGTGAAGGAAGCGCTGCACGAAGTGGGCGTGTCCGGCATCACCGTGACCGAGGCCAAGGGTTTTGGCCGCCAGAAGGGTCACACCGAACTGTATCGCGGCGCTGAATATGTTGTCGATTTCCTGCCCAAGGTAAAACTTGAAGTGGTGGTGGCCGACGATCTGGCGGCGCGCGTGGTCGAAGCAATCGCGGGCGCGGCCCAGACCGGTCGCATCGGCGATGGCAAGATCTTTGTGATCCCGGTCGACAATGCCCTGCGTATCCGCACCGGCGAACGCGACAACGACGCGGTCTGATTATCCATCAGTGCCGACGGCCTGAAATTTCAATTTTTGCCCGGGTTCGATTGCATCAACCCTGGCCATAATGCGGAGAACTATCGGAATGGCAACTGCAGCAGACATCCTTGCGCGGATCAAGGATGAGGAAATCGAGTGGGTCGACCTGCGCTTCACCGACCCCAAGGGCAAGTGGCAGCACCTCACCATGGTCGCCTCGGTTCTGGGTGAAAGCGAACTCGAAGACGGCCTGATGTTTGACGGCTCGTCGATCGAAGGCTGGAAGGCCATCAACGAGTCGGACATGATCCTCAAGCCCGACCTCGACGCTGTTTATGTCGATCCGTTCTCGGCCACCCCGATGCTGATCCTGGTTTGCGACATTGTCGAACCCTCGACCGGCGAACTCTATGCCCGCGACCCCCGTTCGACCGCCAAGCGCGCCGAAGGTTTCGTGCAGTCGACCGGCCTTGGCGACACCGTCTATGTCGGCCCCGAAGCTGAATTCTTCGTGTTCGACGACGTGCGCTTCTACGACGGCTACAACGGCAACGGCTTCTCGATCGACGACATCGAACTGCCGACCAACTCGAACAAGGCCTACGAAGGTGGCAACCTTGCCCACCGTCCGCGCGCCAAGGGCGGCTATTTCCCCGTGGCTCCGGTCGACAGCCTGGTCGACATCCGCGGCGAAATGGTCAACACCATGATCGACATGGGCCTGCCCTGCGACAAGCACCACCACGAAGTGGCCTCGGCGCAGCACGAACTGGGCCTGACCTTCGGCACGCTGGTGACCACCGCCGACCGCATGCAGGTTTACAAGTATGTCGTGCATCAGGTCGCCAATGCCTATGGCAAGACCGCCACGTTCATGCCCAAGCCGATCATGAAGGACAACGGCAGCGGCATGCACACCCACATCTCGATCTGGGACAAGGGTGCCAACACGTTCGCCGGTAACGGCTATGCTGGCCTGTCGGAAACCTGCCTGTACTTCATCGGCGGCGTCATCAAGCACGCCAAGTCGCTGAACGCCTTCACCAACCCGACCACCAACAGCTACAAGCGTCTGGTGCCGGGCTATGAAGCCCCCGTTCTGCTGGCTTATTCGGCCCGTAACCGTTCGGCCTCGTGCCGCATCCCCTACGGCGCCGGCACCAAGGCGAAGCGCGTTGAATTCCGCTTCCCCGACGCGATGGCCAACCCCTACCTGTGCTATGCCGCTCTGCTGATGGCTGGTCTTGACGGTATCAAGAACAAGATCCACCCCGGCGAAGCCATGGACAAGAACCTGTACGATCTGCCGCCTGAAGAGCTGGCCGAAGTCCCCACCGTTTGCGGTTCGCTCCGTGAAGCTCTGGACTCGCTGGCTGCTGACTACGACTACCTGCTCGAAGGCGGCGTGTTCACCAAGGACCAGATCGACTCCTACCTCGAACTCAAGTGGCCCGAAGTGCTGCGCTGGGAAACCACGCCGTCGGCCGTCGAGTTCGACATGTACTACAGCGCCTGATCTTTCAGGTCTGCTTGCCAAGGCACAAGAAGGGCGTCCGGGAAACCGGGCGCCTTTTTTGGTTTCTGCGACCCTGGGATTTGTGCCTCCGGCGGGCAAAGGGACTCGTCCCTTTGCAATCCCATAAATGGGGTGGTGGGAGGTCTGCCAGGGCGGTTTTGGGCTGATGATTTGAAAGCCTGCGGCACAGCAAGCGCAGCCCAAAAAAGCGCCGCAGGCTCTATCTATTAACGCCGCGGCCGCCCCCAAGGCCAAACCCATAGCGCATCATCGACAGTAACGGGATTGCAAAGGGACGAGTCCCTTTGCCCGCCGGAGGCAAAATTCCCCCGAAATCAATAATCCTTCGAAACCTTAGCGTTCACACTCTGCCGCCCAGTGCTTGCCACTGTCCCCAGCAACGCCAGCCAACTGGTCAATCGGAACTCGACGTTGGTCGCCGAATAACCGCGCCCATCGGTCACGATTTCCGCATAGGCATGGCGGCCAAGGTATTTGCCAACGGCCACGCCCGTCTGACGCCCGATTGCCGCATCGGCCGACACAAAGCGCAGGCGGTCAAGGCCGATCACGCTGCGCAACTTGTTGATCGGATCCAGCCCGCCCCCGCCATGCAGCGAAGCCAGTGCGGCCCCTAATTGCAACGCTTCGGGCGCCGAAATTTGCGTGATCGAATCCCCGAACAAAATGCGTGAGAGCAATTCCTCTTCGGGCAAGGCAGGCACCGACGAGAACGCAATTTCCGGCCGCAGCGAGGTGCCGCGCACCGTCACCGTCGCGGTCAGATTGTTGACCGTGGCCGTCGCGGCCATATCCAGCCGCGGATCGACCGGCGTCGAACCGTCAAAGGCCACGCGCCCACGGGTCAGGTCAAAGTGTTTGCTGGCAAAGTCATAGCTGCCCTCGACCAAAGTGGCCGCGCCGCTGATCGAGGGGTCCTGCAACGCCCCCCGCAATTTAACATCCGCGTTCCACAGGCTGTTCAGCCCCAATCCCGACAGGCGGATTTTGCCGCCCGCCGCATCCACCATCAAACGCCACGGCATTTCACGTTCGGATGCGGGCGCGATATCGGCCCTGCGGTTGATTTCCTTGGTCGGCAGACTGGGTAAGGTCGCGGTTGAACTGGCCTGTCCCAGACGCCAGCGCGCCGAATCGATCGTCAAGCGGCCCGCAATTGTGCCCACAACCCCGTCCGACATGATGCGGATTGGCCCGGTCGCGCTGAGCGCCATGTCAGGCCGCGAGATCAATTGCGCCCGCCGCGCGGCCAGCGCAACGTCGATGGACGGCCCACGCCCCGGTCCCATCTGGGCGAAATCCACCCGCCCGCTGCCCGACACCAGACCGCCACCCGGTGCCTGACCCGACAGGCTGCTCAGGCTTAGCGCAGAGCCGGTGAAATCGCCCCTAACCTCAACATTCGAAACATCCGTGCCCGAAGCCGCGCTTTGCAGGCGCATGCCCTTGCCCGCCAAAGACCCGCGCAGGCTGGGATCATCCAACGTCCCGCTCATATCAGCGGCAATTTCGACCGGCCCCGTCAGGTCAAAAGCGTCCAACGCCATCAAACGCCACAAAGCATCGGCCGGCCCGGCATAGCGCATTTGGGCCGCCAGCCGCCCCTTGCCCAATCTTTCGTCAATCGCGCCCGTATCGGCCAGTTGGTCGATACGCGCCTGCAAACGCCCGCGCGCCGCGCCGCCTTCGCTGGCCACCGCGCGCAGGTCGAGCGCCTTTGGCCCTAACCGCGTCACCACTGCCACATCGACCGGCCGAGACGTCAGCATCAGCCCCGAACGGGTCAGGCCCTTGACCACCACCCTCGCCTCGCCCTCTGGCAAGGCCTCGCGGCGCTGGATATAGGTCAGCTTGCCCGACACTTTGCCGCCAAGGCCAATATCGGGCACCACCACATCAGCCAGCGACAAAGGCATGGAAACAAGGCCCAGATCCAGCTCGGTCGAACCATTGCCGATCAGCCCCTGCGCCACGATGCGCCCGCCGCCAAAATCCACCTGACTGGGCGCCAGACGCCACACGCCCGGTGCGCCATCGCGGCTTTCAACCGAGAAAACGGCCCGACGCGGCATGGCGATCTTCTGCCCCGCGAAATTGCCACCGGCCAGCAGGGAAACCCGGCCCGGCGCGATATCGCTGCTCACCTGAAAATCAAAGCGGCTGCCCTTGCGCCCGCCCAGAGTGGCATTGACCGTGCCATTGCCATCATTGAGCCGCGCCGCCATCGCAAAACGGCCGATGAACAGCTTGCCCTTGCCGATCCCTTGGGCAAACAGATCCGCCGAGAGCGTCGTGTGCTGCTTGACCAACTGGCCGCTGAATTTCAGCCGCCCGGTCGCGATGGTCAAAGGACGGTCGCCCTCGAAATGGGCATTTCGCGCATCAATCGATGCATCCACCGATTGCCCACCACCACGCGGCGCCAGCGCAATCAGACCCGAAACCCCGCCGCCCGACACGGTCAGCTTGCCATCCGCGCCGTCTTTATCCAGCATGACCGAACCGGTGACATGCGTGCTCGACAATTGAAAATCGCGCAATTCCAGTCTTGTACGCCCATCCCCCTTGGGCACGACCAGTCCCGCCGTTCCGGCAAAGGGACCGACCGTCGATATACCCTTGGCCTCAATCCGCAGAGCCTCGGCCTCCGGCGTCAGCGCGACCTCTACATCGCGGACACCCAACGTCGGCAGGGGGTCCTGCAAACGGACCAGACCACGCGGGCCATCCGCGCCAATGCTGATATCGCCGGTAAAGCTGCCATAGCGTTCCTGACGCCCGCGACCGGTCAATGCGATGCGCCCATCGGCCCCACGCGCCGCGTCCAGCGTCATTTGCAACGAGGGCGAATCGATCCGCCCCCGCGTCACCGCCAAACGGTTGCCCTGCGTCATATCGACATGGCCCGCAAAACGCGGCGGCCCGCCGGTCAGATTGGCCAATGTGCCATTGGTCAGATTGGGAATGCCGCCGGTAATATCGGCATTAACCCGCCATGGCGCATTGCGCGCCCCGGCCACCCGCACCCGGCCCTGCGCATCGGCGGCGCCAATCGACAGGGGCCAGCCGTGCAGGCCCGCCTTACCCTGAACCACCCAGTCGCCCTTGGCCAGATCGACCTGAACACTGGCCCGCGCGGTGCCATGGGGAATGGCCAGCGCGACATCCTCGCTGGAAAGGCGCATCCCGTTCAGCGTCAGCGTGCCCGCCGCGCGGACATGCCGCAATTGGTCGTCAAGGGCGCCATCCTCGGTGCGGATTTGCGCGGCGGTCAATTGCACCGGCAAGACCCAGCGCGCACCATCGCGGCGCAGCGTGCCATCGGCCTTCATGCCTTCAAACACGGTCTTCTGGCTTTGCCAACGGGCGACCTGCGCAAGGATCTTGGCCCGTGGCGCGGCCATCGGCCCGTTCAACAGAACCTGCGCCTGCAACCCGGAAAATTCATCATCCTTGCCCAAAGGCAGGCGCGGCCCGCCCTTCAGGTTGAGCGCCCAATCGACAAAGCTCTGGTGCCGAATGTCCAGCGTCCCCTTGCTCTGCGCGCTCAGATTGGCCGAACGGGCGGACAGGTCGCCGGTGAAGCGCTGATCCTGAATGCGCCCCTTGCCCGTCATGGCAATCGGGCCTGTACCCAACGTATGGCGCAATGCTTCGGGCAGGACCGGATCGCTCCACAACTTACCATCGAAACGCACCGCGCCATCATTATTGGCGAAATTCAGGTCCAGCGCATTGCGCCCATCCTGCTGCGCCTTGGTCCAACCGGTCCATGATTTCCAGCTGCCCTTGCCCTCGGCCCGGATCGCGCGCGCCGCCTTGCTGTGGGTCAGTGTGGCCAGCAGGCCATTCTTGGGCGCATTGTAATCGAACGACAGTTTGAAGCGATCGGCCGCCTGTTGCGCGTCGAGAACCAGCGACAGGCGATCTTCACCACCCAGACGGCCGTCCAGCTTGATCGCCGCCACGCCCTTGGCCACGCGCAGACTGCCCTGTGCATCGATCCGCCGCTCGGTGCCCAGGACCGCTTTGGCAATCACCAGTTTTTCCAGCGCCACCCGGTCCAACCGCACATCGAAATCGGGCCACAATTTGGCATCGGCCACCGTGGCGCGAAATTCAGGCGCGCGTTGCAGCGTCGCCCGGCGCAGCACCACTTCGCGAATGTCCAGCCCGGAGGAGAACCAGTTGATCGGGCGCCAGTCAAAGACCCCCTCACCCGCGCGCAGGAAAATGCCATGCGAATCGCGCAGGGTGATGCCGGACAGGCGCGCGCGGCCATAAATCGAGCCTTCGATCCGGCCGATGGAAACGCGCAGGCCATTGTCCAATTCGTTTGACGCGATGATGTCGGTGATCAACCGGTGCCCCACCGGCGTATCCAGCCCGACCAGCAGCGTCGCCACCCCGCCCACAATGCCCAAAGGCAGGCTGAGCGCATATTTGCGCCAGCCGAGGCCGGAAGACTTTACGGCCTCCTGCCGCGTTTCCCCCTCCTGAATGTCCGCCCCCTGCGTCATCAGAATGCCTGTCCCAGCGCGACATAGACGCCGATCCGGCTGTCCCCTGCCCGCGGGTTGAGCGGGGTGCCAACGTCAATGCGGATCGGGCCAAAGCCGGTGCGATAGCGAATGCCCAGCCCCGCGCCATAACGCCAGTCATTGAATTTGGGCATGACGTCAGCCTCAACCCCACCCGCGTCAAAGAAGGGCACCAGTTGCAGCGCCCCGCCAAAGAAGCGCGTGTTCACCCGCGCCTCCAGCGAGAATTCATAGAGCGAGCGTCCCCCCTTGGGTTCGCCCAGATTGTTGCGCGGACCGACAAGGTTATAGCCAAAACCACGGATCGACGCCCCACCGCCCGCATAGAAACGCCGTGATGGCGCGACGTGGTCGATATCCACCCCCGGCATCGTGCCCAACCGGACACGCGTGGCCAGAACGGTCTTGCCAAAGGGGCGATAGAAGCTGGCATCGGCCTGAATGCGGGCATATTGCGATTGTGCGCCGCGTGCCCAGCTATATTCGGGCGACATGCGCAGCGATCCGCGATGCCCCTTGGTCGGGTCCAGCAGATTATCCGTCGTGTCGATCCCGCCGCGCAGCGGCAAAGCCGTGGTGACGTAAAGGATACGCCCGGTCGTAACCCCGCTGGGCACGCCCTCGCGCTCTTCCGAGGCTTCGGCTTCAAAGCCCATCGACCATGTCCACGGCTTTTGAAACAACAGATTGCTCAACCGCTCATAACTGGCGGCAAAGGCCACCTTGCGCGCGGCATAGGATGTCAGCGTGGTGTTGGTGGCGTAAACATCGACCGTCAGCGTCCGGTCACGGCCAAGGAAATTGGATCGCTTGAACGTCGTGCCCGCCAATTGTTCATTGGTACCCAACACGCCGCGCACCTTGAAGGCGCCTTCGGGCGGGAACATGTTGCGGTTTTCCCAGCTTGCACCGATGCGCGCCCCCTGCCCGGTATCGTAACCGATTTCGCCCGATACGGTGCGCGTGGGCGCCTTGCTCATCGCCACATCCAACGCGACGATGCCTGGTTGACCATCCTTGGGCGGAGCGGTTTCGCGCGGCGTCACATTGACCCCTGCCGCCAACCCCGTGGCCAGAACCGCCCGGCGCAGGTCTTCGACATCCTTCTGATTATAGACCTGACCCGGTTTGAACCGCGCAATATCGCCAAGGTGGTTGGACGACATTACCCGCGGCAAGGCCGAATTGATCGCGCCATAGCGGTACAGCCCGCCCGGTTCGACCGCCACATCGATGTCGCCCTCGTCACGGGCATGATCGACCGTCAAGGATGCCGCCGGCACCTTGGCAAAGGGATAGCCCCCTTCGCCCAGTGCCTTGGCCAGATCGCCCGTCGCGGCCGAAATCGTGTCCATATTCAGCGGATCACCGCTCTTGATCCCCAGCGCGGCATGCATCTTTTCCGCATCCTTGCCAATGTCATCCAGCCGCCCGGTGGTGATCGCGCCAATGTGATAGCGCGTGTCGGGATCGATGTCGAAACGCACCCCGCTGGGCGGCGCGCTGGTCTGATCCTCGCCCGGTTGCGGCCCGATCAGCGTCTGGGTCACTTCGCCATCGTAATAGCCATAAACCTTGAGCAGCTTTTCCAGCAGCTTGCGATCCGTGCTGGCCCGCACCACCAATTGCGCCAGAGCATCAGCCTCATGCGCGCCAAGGGTTTGCAACGCCGACAATTCCTTGAACCGCCGCTCGAACGCTTCACGCTCGGGCATGGCGGCCGGGTCCGCAGGCCATCGCAACCGCGCCCGCCCCGATGCCAGCAAAGTCTCGCGATCCTGATTGTTGCGCGCGGCACCATCGGCGCGCCGGTTGCCGGTCCGGCCGCTTGTCGGCGGCGGCAAACGCTCCATCGCCGCAGCCAGAGTTTCGCCGCCATCCTCCGCCGCCAAACCTTCGGGAATAGGGATCAGCGCCTCTTCCTGCCCCGGTTCGGGCCATGGCAGGTCCAGCCCGGCAATCTCGGCCAGCGGCGAATCGGGGACCAGCGCACTCAAATCGCCCAAAGGCGCGACCGCCGCCGTTTTTGCAGCGGCCACCTGTCCAGCCGTCGCATTGGTGGCCACGGCATTGGCCGCCGCGACCTTGGCGGCCTGATCCTTGGCCTCCTGCGCCTTGGCCGCCTGCGCCTTGGCCCAGCCTTCGGGATCGCCCACCGCCGAATCCGGGATCAGCGCGCGCAGATCTGCATCGGCCTCGCGCTGCTGGGCCGCCAATGGCGCGCCCCCCGCCAGAACCAGAGCCATCGCCGCCCCGGTCAACCATGTTTCGGATTTAGAACCCGCCGCTGCGGTTCCATGAATCTTGCGGATCACGCTCGACAAACTGGCTCTTGTCGCCGCAAGCCTGTTCGCGCGCGCCACCGCGTCCGGCCGCAGCCCGTATAAGAGCGTCCTGTTCACCATCGGAAAGGCGTTGCCATCCATCGCGCCCCAGCTTTTCCAATGGACGATAGCGCACTTTGTACTGCATCCGCTCGGAACCGTCGACCCAATAGCCGAGATACACGTAGGGCAGCCCTTCGCTGGCCGCTCTGCGGATGTGATCAAGGATGATATAATTGCCAAGCCCGGTCCGTGTTGCATGTTCAGGGTCGTAGAATGAATAGATCATCGACAACCCGTCGCCCTGCCGATCCGTCAGACAGGCCCCCACAAGTCGGCCCGGCTGAGAACCGGTCGAAGGCTCCCTATACTCGATCACATAGCTGGTGACCGGCGTATGTTCCACCATATCCGCATAATCCACCTCGTCCATGGTGGCCATGCCCCCACCGGGGTGCCGTGCGGCAAGATAGCGCTGGAGCAAGGCGAACTGTTCAGCGGTGGACCAAGGATGACAGACCGAGGCGACCAGATCGCTGTTGCGCTTGAGATTTTTCTTCTGCGCCGAATTGGGCACGAATTCGCCCGACAGCACCCGGACCGAAACACAGGCCGTGCAATCGACGCAGGACGGGCGATAGGCCACCGTCTGACTGCGCCTGAAACCAATCCGGCCCAGCGCATCATTCAAGGCGTCCGCATGCGGCCCCTTCAGTTCGGTAAACACCTTCCGCTCGGTCTTGCCCTCAAGATAGGGGCAAGGCGCAGGGGCCGTCACAAAAAACCGGGGGAAGCGAACAGGGGCCGTCACTGGTGTTGCGATCCTTGAAGTTAACCTTGGGGGCCATGCCCCATGTCCGGCCCTCTCGCGCCGTGGGCAACTTTATGCCCCGCTGGTTCAGATCGTCAAAGCGTTTTAACCCTGATTTCGGGTGAAACACGCCGCCTTTTCATCCCATGCCCCAAATGGGCACAGGGGGCCAAGATCAGGTTAATCAGCCCCCTGTGCCATAACGGATGGATCGATCAGCTCACTTCGGCCTGCACAACCTCGTAACCCTTGGCGCGCAGGGCGTTAACCAAAGCGTCGATCTGTTCGCCGTCCCGCGCTTCGCATTCAATGTCCGCCGTCAGCCCCTTGGCGGGCAGATGGGTGAAGATGCGCTGGTGATAGATCTCGATGATATTGACCTGATGGCGGTTGAATTCCTCCATCACCTTGAACAAAGCGCCGGGACGGTCCTGCAAGGTCAGCTTCAGACGCGCCAGACGCCCCGAACGCGCCAGATCGCGCAACAGCACATTGGCCAACAGGCGCTGGTCGATATTGCCGCCCGACAGGACGATGCCCACCTTCTTGCCCTTGAACAGATGGCGATGGGCCAGCAAAGCCGCCAGACCCGCAGCACCCGCGCCTTCGACCACCGTTTTTTCGATGTTGAGCAACAGGCAGAGCGCATGTTCCAGCTCGCTTTCCGACACCAGCACGAAATCGTCGAGCAAGTTGGCGAGCATTTTCGAGGTGAACTCACCCGGCTCCTTGACCGCAATCCCTTCGGCCAGCGTGTCGCCGCCGATGGGATAATTGGTACCCTTGAGCAGGTTGTACATCGAAGGGTACAATTCCGCCTCGACACCGATCAGGCCGATGCCGGGCTTGATGGCGCGCGCCGCCGTGCCCATGCCGGTCGACAGACCGCCCCCGCCCACCGGGATCACCAGCATGTCGAGATCGGGATGATCCTCCAGCATTTCGAGCGCGACCGTCCCCTGTCCAGCCGCCACCAGCGGGTCGTCGAACGGGTGAACAAAGGTCAGGCCCAGCTGCTTTTCCATGCTGCGGGCATAAGCATAGGCTTCGTCGAACGTTTCACCCTCCAGCACCACCTTGCCGCCCACACTCTCGGTTTGCATCACCTTAACGGTGGGCGTGGTCTTGGGCATGACGATCGTCACGGGCACGCCAAGGCGGCTGCCGTGATAGGACAGGCCCTGGGCATGGTTGCCCGCGCTGGCCGCGATGACGCCGCGTTCGCGCTGTTCCTGGGTCAGATGCAAAAGGGCATTGAGCGCGCCGCGTTCCTTATAGGCGGCGGTGAATTGCAGGTTTTCGAACTTGAGATAGACTTCACAGCCGCAAATCTTCGACAGGGTCCGCGAATGGTCCATGTCGGTGCGCACCACATGGCCCGCAATTCGCCCGGCGGCGGCGCGGATATCATCGATGGTGAGCGTGGGCGCAACGGCGCCGATTTGCGTGATGTTTGCCTCGGTCATAATGCTTGGCCCCCTAGCGGAAAAAGCTTTCGCAAGAAACCGCGTTTATGCGCAGGATTGCACGCAAGCCTTGCGGGTTTATCTTTCGCCTCGCCACATCCCTTATTCCCTTCGCGCGCAAACCGGCTAATACGGCCTGCATGACAGACCCAGCTTCTGCTCCTCGCCGCGTTGCCGTTATCGGACTTGGTGTGATGGGAGGGCCGATTGCCCGCCATCTGGGCCATGCCGGACACAGCATGACGCTGTATAACCGCAGCCCCAAGCGGATCGAACATTGGCGCGAGGCCAACCCCGATATCGAGGTGCGCGAGGCCAACAATGCCGCCGACGCCGCCGACGGGGCCGATGTGGTCATCACATGCGTTGGCAATGACGATGATCTGGCCGAGGTGGTTCTGGGGCCGCAGGGCGTGTTTTCCACGCTGCATCCGGGCGGATTGTTCATCGACCATACGACCGTTTCGGCGCGCATCGCCCGCCAGATCGCGGTCGAGGCGCGCGACAAGGAAATCCGATGCGTCGATGCGCCCATGACCGGCGCGCAGGCGGGCGCCGAAGCAGGCACCTTGACACTGATGTGTGGCGGACGGGCCGATGCGGTGACGGCGGCAACGCCGGTCATGCGCGCCTATGCGCGCCGCATCGTGCATATCGGCAAGGCGGGCACCGGACAGGCGACCAAGATGGTCAACCAGATCGCATTGGCGGGCGTCACCGCCGCTCTTGCCGAAGCCTTTCGTCTGGCACAGGCCGAGCATCTTGATCTCGAAAAGGTCTATGAGGCGATCAGCGGGGGCGCCGCGCAAAGCTGGCAGATGGACAATCGCTGGCACACGATGGCGCAGGAAAAATTCGACTTCGGCTTTGCCATCGACTGGATGCGCAAGGATCTGGGTCTTGCGCTGGATGAAGGGCGCGGGCTTGGCCTGTCCTTCCCCGTGGCCGCGCTGATCGACCAGCTTTACGCCGATATTCAATCCATGGGCGGCGGGCGTCAGGATACCAGCGCCATTCTTCGCCGCCTGCCCAAACGAGGGGTTCGATGACAGTGAAATTTGCCGCCGCGCAGCTCGCGGCGTTGCTGTGTGGCGCCGGGGCGTCGCTGGCCGGTTCTTCGGCTATGGCCGACACTCTGGTGGACCATGTTGCGGGCCTGACGCTCAATTCCCTGGGCAATGTCGAGCGGTTCAACGGCATCGTCATCGACCGCGAAGGCCGCGTCATTCAATTGCTGCGCGAAGGCGATCCGCGACCGGCCAAGCTGGACTTTGCGGCCGATGGGCATGGGGCGGTGCTGCTGCCAGGCCTGATCGATGCCCATGCGCATGTGATGGGCGTGGGGATTGCGGCGCTCACCCTCGACCTGTCCGACACGACATCTTTGGCGCAGGCGCAGGAGAAAATCCGCGCCTATGCCGCCAAATTCCCCGACCGTCCGTGGATTATCGGGCGTGGATGGAATCAGGAAACGTGGAAACTGGGCCGTTTTCCGACGGCGGCGGAACTGGACGCGGTTGTGGCCGATCGTCCGGTCTGGCTGGAACGGGTTGACGGTCACGCCGGCTGGGCCAATTCGAAAGCTCTGGCCGCAGCAGGCGTGACGGCGGCTACCAAAGACCCCAGCGGAGGCAAGATCGACCGCCTGCCCGCGCCCAAGGTTGCGGGCAAAGCGCCGGTTGCGGGCAAGCCTGCTGGCGTACTGATCGATGGGGCGATGGGTTTGATCACCAAGATCGTGCCCCCGCCCCGCCCGGAGGACCGCGACGCGGCTCTGGCCAAGGCGCAGGAGATTTTCCTGTCGCGCGGGGTAACGGCGGCGGCCGACATGGGCACATCCATCGACGACTGGCAGGCGATGCGTCGTGCCGGTGACGAAGGCACGCTAAAAATGCGGGTCATGGCCTATGGCGACGGCATTGCGAACACGGTGCTGATTGGCGGGCCGGGGCCTTCTCCATGGCTGTATGACGACCGGCTGCGGCTGAATGGGGTCAAGCTTTATCTGGATGGCGCGCTCGGCTCACGCGGGGCTTGGCTCAAGGCGCCCTATGCCGATGCGGCAACCAGCGGTTTGCCATTTTTGAACGAAACGCAGCTCAAAAACCTGATGAGCCGCGCGGCGATGGACCATTTTCAGGTGGCCGTCCATGCGATTGGCGATGCGGCCAATGCGACGCTGCTGTCCGCCATCGAGGATGAGGCGCAGACCTATAAGGGCGACCGGCGTTGGCGCATTGAGCATGCGCAGATCGTCGATCCGGCTGACATCGCCCGCTTTGGCAAAAACGGCATCATCGCCAGCATGCAGCCCATCCACCAAACCAGCGACCGCACCATGGCCGAAGCGCGGCTGGGCCCGAACCGGTTGACCGGCGCCTATGCCTGGGCGTCAATGCTCAAGGCGGGGGCGGGGCTGGCTTTCGGATCGGACGCGCCGGTGGAGGTTTCCGATCCCTTTGCCGGGATCGCCGCCGCCATCACCCGCGAAGGCCCCGATGGCCAGCCCGCCGGTGGATGGCAGCCGCAGGAAAAGCTGACCCGCATGCAGGCGCTGGCCGCCTATACCACGGGCGCGGCCTATGCCGGTTTTGCCGAAACCCGCCTTGGTCAATTGCGCCCCGGTTGGCGCGCCGATTTCGTGCTGGTCGATGTCGATCCGTTGAGCGCGACGCCTGAAAAGATCCGCGCCGCCAAGGTCATGCAGACTTGGGTGGGCGGAAAGTTGGTTTGGGAAGCGGGGAAGAAGTGAAGGGATTAGGTGCGAGGGTCTAGCCCCTCGCGCTCCCGTTACTGTCTGCGTTGTAGGGCGGGTTCAGCGTTGGCTGAATGACGCATCTTCACAAATCAAAGCCTGCGGCGCGGAAAAGGCTGCCCTATCCGCGCCGCAGGCTTTCAACATCAAACCTGTTCTGTGTGACACGCCCCCCATTACCGGGATTGCAAAGGGCCCCCGCCCTTTGCCCGCCGGAGGCATCTTACGTCAAACTTCAAGCCTCGACCTGAACCTCACCCTGCGCCTCACCCTGCGCCTCACCCTTGGCGGCACGCTTTTCACCAAACCACATCACCACCAGCGACCCTTCGAACAGGATCATCAGCGGCACGGCCAGCATCAATTGCGAACCCACGTCCGGCGGGGTCAGCACAGCGGCCAGAACGGTAATCCCGACGATGACATAGCGGCGCGCGCTGGAAAGCTGCTGGCGCGTGACGATCCCTGCGCGGTTGAGCAACAGCAGCAGCACCGGCAGCAGAAAGCTGATGCCAAAGGCGAGGATGAATTGCATCACCAGCCCAAGGTAATCACCGACGCTGGGCAGAGCCTCCATCTGGATCCCGCCGCGATTGCCCTGAAAACCCAGCATCCATGCAAAGGCGGTCGGCATCACCACGTAATAGGCCAGCGCCGCCCCCGACAGGAACAGCACGGGCGTTGCCAGAATAAAGGGCAGAAACGCCTTCTTTTCCTTCGCATAGAGGCCCGGCGCGATAAAGGCCCACATCTGGTTCGCGATCACCGGAAAGGCCAACATAAAGGCCGCAAAGAGCGCCACCTTCAAATCGACAAAGAATGCTTCATAGAGCTTGGTATAGATCAGTTTACCCCCCAGCCCCGACGCGGTGCGCAGCGGCTGGACCAGAAAGGCCATGATGGGGTTCACGAAATAAAGGCAGATGCCAAAGGCCACGAACAAAGCCGCGATGGATTTGAGCAGACGCGCCCGCAATTCCACCAGATGTTCAAGCAGCGGCGCCTGCGATTCGTCGATATCCTTGATTTCAAAAGCCATCTTTATTCGCCCTTGGCCTTTGTCGTATCGACAGCCCCGATCTGTTCATGGGGGGCCTGTTCATGGGCCGCATGTTCATGGGCGCTGGCCGAATGCGGATCGACCGGCAAATCGCCGCCATGATGGCCCGCAGCCGGCGCTTCGGCCGCAACATAGGGCTGGGTCGGTGCATGTTCGGCCAATTCCGGCGCAGGCAAAGCCTCAGGCGGGCTGGCCTTCATGATGGCCTCATTCTGCTCGCGCCATTTCTTTTCCATCTCCTCCATCTCCGCCTCGCGGATCATGGTTTCGATGCCGGAACGGAAATGGCCCGAGACACGGCGCACCGTCCCCATCCACTTGCCCATGGTCCGCATGGCGCGAGGCATATCCTTGGGGCCGATCACCACCACGGCGACCACCGCCGTCAGCAGAAATTCCGATGGAGCAATGTCAAACAACACAGTGCGTCAGGCCAATCATGCGAGGAATGGAAAGAAAGGCTCAGTTATGGCCGGTCTTTTCTTCGGTGGCCGCAGGCGCAACCGGTTCACCCTTGGCTTCGATCTGGGCCGGGGGGGGCGTTGCGGGGCGGTCGGTTTCATCCGCCATGCCTTCTTTAAAGCTTTTGATGCCCTTGCCGAAATCGCCCATGATATCCGACACGCGACCGCGCCCGAACAGCACCAGCACGACCAGCAGAACGATGACCCAGTGCCAGACAGACCCAAAACCCATGATACCAACTCCTTGAAGCCGTGATGACGACCGTTTCATCCACCATCACGCGCATTTTGATCCTATCTAGGCACTTTCCTCGCCCGACGCCAGCCCATCCGCTGATTGACGTAGTGGATCATCACTGTTCGGAACCTCGGGCGTTTCCCCCATCAGCGCATCATAGGCTTCATCGACCGGATCGAGCAGGCCCGTGGCGCGCAATTCCTCGATTCCGGGCAGGTCGCGGCGGCTGCCCAGACCAAAGTGGGCGAGGAAAGCGGGCGTCGTGGCATAGATGACCGGACGGCCTGGCACCTCTCGCCGCCCCGCTATGCGCACCCATCCGGCCTCCATCAACACATCGATCGTGCCCTTGGCGGTTTGAACCCCGCGAATCGCCTCGATCTCGGCGCGGCTGACGGGTTCGTGATAGGCGATGATGGCAAGACATTCGGTGGCCGCCCGCGTCAGGCGGCGCGGTTCCTCATGCATGGGGCGCAAAAGATGGGCCAGATCAGGCGCGGTCTGGAAATGCCAGCGCCCGCCGCGTTCGACCAATTCAACCCCGCGCCCCGCGTAATGCTGCGCCAATTCGCGCAAGGCATCGCGCACCGGCCATTCGCCCTGCCCCAGATGACGGGCGATGCCCTCCACGCTCATCGGCTGGGTGGCGGCAAAGAGCGTGGCCTCCAGCGCGCGGACAAGCGGGCTCATGCGTTCAGGCTCCGCAGGCGCAGCGGGCCGAACACATGGTCCTGCATAATCTCCACCCGCCCCTGTCGCGCCAGTTCGAGCGCGGCGACAAAGCTGGAAGCAAGCGCAGAACGGCGCAACCTCTCATCGCTCCATTCGACCTGCGAGGCCGGGGGCAGGAATTCGCGCAACTCCACCCAGTCCAGCGTCACCCCCAGCATCGCGGACATACGCGATAGCGCCGATTCCAGCGTCATCACCTTGCGATCACGCACAATATGGACGACCGGGGCATTGCGTGCCTTGACCTGACCATAGGCAGAAATGAGGTCATAGAGGTCGCTTTGCCACACCGCCTTTTTGCCGATGCGCAGCCCTTCGGGCGCGCCTCGCATAAAGACGTCGCGCCCCAGACGATCACGCGCCAAGAGTCTTGCTGCCGCCTCTCGCATCGCGGCCAGACGTTGCAGGCGCAATTGCAGACGCAGCGCCAGCTCTTCGGGCGAAGGCTGCTCCTGCTCCTCCTTGGGCAACAGGAGCGAGGATTTGAGATAAGCCAGCCACGCCGCCATCACCAGATAATCGGCGGCAAGTTCCAGCTTGAGCGCCTCGGCCTGTTCGACATAGGCGATATATTGATCGACCAGTTCAAGGATCGAGATACGTCGCAAATCCACCTTTTGCCGCCGCGCCAGATCGAGCAGCAGGTCAAGCGGCCCTTCCCACCCCTCGATTTCCAGCATCAGCGCATCGCGGGCAGTCCCGGCAGCAAGGGGCGCGGTAAACAGATCCGCGCCTTGCCCGGCAGGATGCGCCGCTTCGCTCACACCGCAAAACTCATGCCAGCGCCAGCAGCGCGTCACGCGTGGCGATACATTCCGCCTGACGATCCAGCGCCAGTTCCGACGACAGGAAAGTGCCCGCCATGGCCCGCGCCAGACGCGCGGCGCTTGCCTCGCTGATGGTCGGGCAGGCCTGCGCAATGCCCACCATATCCTCCATCCGCGCCCAGCAATTGAGCACAAGATCGCAGCCCGCCGCCAGCGCCCGCGCCGACCGTTCCGGGATCGTGCCCGACAGCGCCTGCATATCGATGTCATCGGTCAGCAGCAGGCCGTCAAACCCAATCGCCCCGCGAATAATGTCCGAAACAATGCGCGGCGATTGGGTGGCAGGCGCATCGGCATCCCACGCGGTGAAAAGGATATGCCCCGTCATGCCGATCTTCGCCCTCGCAGCCAAAGCGCGGAACGGCGCCAGATCGCGTTCCAGCGCATCGGCATCGGCATGGACCGTGGGCAATTCCTTGTGGCTGTCGGCCCCGGCGCGGCCGTGCCCGGGCATATGTTTAATCACACCCGCAACGCCTGCGGCCTCCAGACCTTCAAGGATGGCGCGGCCAAGAGCGGCCACCCGCATCGGCTCCTCGCCCAGAGCGCGGTCGCCGATCACGTCATGGGTGCCCGGTTCACGCACATCGACACAGGGCCAGCAATCGACCGTAATCCCCGCCGCCGCCAGATCCAGCCCCAGCGCCTCGGCATTGGCGCGGGCTGCGGCAATCGCGCTGGACGGAGCCAGATCATAGAGGCGCGCAAAAGGTTCACCCGCCGGATATTTGGGCCATACCGGCGGCTTCATCCGGGCGACGCGCCCGCCTTCCTGATCGATGCTGATGAACAGATCGTCGCGCCCGTGCAGGCCGCGCAATTGGTCGGTCAGCGCCCGCAGTTGCTCACGATTTTCAACATTACGGCCGAACAGGATGTACCCCGCCGGGTCGCAATCGCGAAAGAATGCGCGTTCTTCATCTGTAAGGGTCAGGCCCGAAAGGCCGAAAATCGCCGGTATCATACGGCCATCCGTTGCACGTAACCGATGGCTTACGCAAGATCCGCTTAATGCTTAACCTGACAGGGCAGACCATCAGCCTTCAACCGCTCGCACAAGCCCGCCCCGCCCCCGGCATTGGTCACCAGTTGCAGGCGATAGACCGTGCCCAGATCAATCTTGGCCGAAACGATGCGGTGGTTCATGCCTTTAAGCATTTCATGCCCCTGCACCAAACGGTTCCACCCTGCCACCGCCGCGCTTTCGCTGGTATAGGCCGCGATCTGGACCACGCCGCCGGCCGGGCCGCTTTCCACAACCGCCGCTTTGGGCGCAGCCGCGGGCTTGGCCGCAGGCGCCGCTTCGGGCTTGGCCGCCACCGGCGCGCCACCGGCAAAACTGGCGCCTGCCGCCGCCGCCGTTGATGCGGCAACCTCGGCTGCATTGGCCCCGGCGGCTTGGGCATCGCTGCCGGCCAGTTGCGCGGGACGTTCCTGCCCCTGCGAAACGGCAAAGCTGGAATCGCCGGTTCCGGCAAACTGCTTGCCGCCCGGATCCTTGGGCGCTTCCTTGTAACTTTCGGCGGGCGCGGCCACCACGCTGCCATCGGCGACGGGGACGCTGTTGTCCGAACGATGCGTGAAATACCAGAAACCGCCGACCGCCGCCGCCGTCAGCGCCAGACCGCCCAGCACCGCCACCGCAACGCGCTTGTTGTCGATGCCCTCATATTCCTCGTCATCATCCGATTCGAGCCAGGGCAGGCGATCCTGTTCATCAAATTTGATCCCGCCATGGCCCAGCACGTCGCCCACGCCGTGCAGCGCGCCATCATCCTGACCGGGCAAAGCCTCGCGGGCGTCCTGATACCATTGGTGGGCGCGTTCATCCGCGCCCTGAACATAGGCGGTGGTTTCCTGCGACAAAACGCTGGCCTTGTCCGCCAGGGTCGCCGCGCTGCCCAAGGCGGCGTCGCGGGCGCGGCCAATCAGGTCACGCGCCCGCGTTTCCGCGTCATTGGCCGCCGGGTTGATACCATTGCCGAATGGCTGAGCGGGTCCGTTGCCCATGTTGCCACGGCCGTCGTCCAGACCACCCGGCCCAAATCCACCCAGACCATTCGACATGGCTTACATCTCCTCCACGGCGGTCACGCCGAGGATGGCAAGGCCGTTGCGGATAATCTGCCCGATTTGCGAGGCCAAGAAAAGCCTTGCCCCCGTCAGTGTACCGTTTTCGGACACGATGAAACGCTTGTCCGGGCGATCATTGCCGACATTCCAATAGGCATGGAAGGCTGCGGCCAGATCGGCAAGGAAGAAAGCCACGCGATGCGGTTCACGCGCAGCAGCAGCGGCTTCGACCAGACGCGGGAATTGCGCGCCCGTGCGCACCAGTGCCAATTCTTCTTCGCCAAGCAGTTCCAGCCCTTCAGCCGAAGGCGCAAAGCCTTCCGCCGCGCCCTTGCGCAGGGTCGAGCAGATACGCGCATGAGCATATTGCAGATAGAAGACCGGATTGTCCTTGCTGGCCTCGACCACCTTGGCAAAGTCAAAGTCCATCTGTGCTTCGGGCTTGCGGGTCAGCATGGTGAAGCGCACGACTTCCTTGCCCACTTCCTCCACCACTTCGCGCAGGGTGACGAAATTGCCCGAACGCTTGGACATTTTCACCGGCTCGCCATCGCGCAGAAGCTGAACCATCTGCACCAGCTTGACCTCGAAGGGCTTGCCCCCCTTGCCATTGCCTTCGCCATCGCGCCCGGTCATGGCCGCCACAGCCGCCTTGATGCGCTTGACGGTGCCGGCATGGTCCGCGCCCCAGATGTCGACCAAGGCGTCGGCGGTCTGCGCTTTCTGATAGTGATAGGCCAAATCGGCGCCGAAATAGGTCCAGTTGCCATCCGACTTCTTGATCGGACGGTCCTGATCGTCGCCAAACTTGGTGCTGCGGAACAGCGGCAGCGCCACAGGCTCCCAATCATCGGGCAGCTTGCCTTTGGGCGCTTCCAATTCGCCATCATAGACCAGATCGACCGAGCGCAGCCATGCCTCGGCTTCTTCCGGCTTGCCCGCCGCCTGAAGCTCTGCTTCGGACGAGAACAGGTCATGGTTGATGCCCAACAACGCCAGATCGTCGCGGATCATGTCCATCATCTTGGCAACAGCGCGCACGCGGAACAGCGCCAGCCATTCAGCCTCGGGCGCATCGACATATTTGTCGCCAAACTCGGCCGCCAGGGCCTGCCCCACCGGCACCAGATAGTCGCCCGGATAGAGACCTTCGGGGATCTCGCCCACCTGATGGCCCAGCGCTTCAAGGTAACGGACATGAGCGCTGCGGGCCAGAACCTGCACCTGCGCGCCTGCATCGTTGACGTAATATTCGCGGATGACCTTATGCCCGGCCCATTCCAGCAAGGAGGCCAGCGCATCGCCCACCACCGCGCCGCGGCAATGGCCCATATGCATGGGGCCGGTCGGGTTGGCCGAAACATATTCAACGTTGACGGTCGTGCCCGCACCCACGCCCGAACGGCCATAATCACCGCCCAGCGTCCCGATCAGCGCCAGTTCGCCCAGCCATGCCGCATCCGACAGGCGCAGGTTGATAAAGCCCGGCCCGGCAATCTCGGCCTTGGAAACCTGCGGCAGCTTTTCCAGCTCTGCCACCAGCAGCGTTGCCAGCGCGCGCGGATTGGTGCCCGCCGCCTTGGCCAGAACCATCGCGGCATTGGTGGCCAGATCGCCATGGCTGGGATCGCGCGGGCTTTCGACCGTCACCGCGCCTCGGTTCAAACCTTCGGGCAATTGCCCAGCCGCCACCAGCGCGTCGAGCGCATCGGCAACATGGCCTGCAAAGGCGTGAAAGATCGGGGCGGTCTTGTCGGCTTGCTGTGTCATGACCGCGCGCCTAGCGAATTTACGCCATAAACGAAAGGGGGGCCGCTAAGCCCCCCGATACATTCACCGCGTCGCGTTATATTGAAGCTGTTCCGGGGTCAGCTGAAACCCGACCAGAACCTCGAACGAAGCCTTGGCAATGGCGGCTCGCACTTCCGGATCGGTCAGAGGGTCAACCGCCGCATCGGCCTCGCCCGCCTTGCGCTGTTTCAACAGGCGATCGCGGACCGCCGTGTCCAGCGTCGCGTCGGCCTTGTTGATCGTCGCACCGCCCGATGCCGTCACTTCGGCGCGGGTCTGGCCATCGGCGAAACGCACGGTCGCGGTGCCAAGACGCTTTGCAATCACGACATTGCCGCCGCGCATCACCGTGATGAAATAGGGCAGGTTCACAACGCGTTCCCCGCGCGTATCGACACGCGTGGCCAAAACCTTGAACGTCAAATTGGCCTGAACCGGGTTGGCTTTGGGGTCGCACTGGCTGCGCACATCGGTGATCGCGCCGGTCAAATCGAGCGCACTGGCCACCTGACCACCGCCAAGGCGGAACGTGGTGATATCGCCGGTATAATCGGCAATGCCCACCGCAGGGCAGGTCGAGCGCACCGCCGTGATGCCGACGCCGTCCTGAACCACCAGTTCACCGGTCGATTTGCACCCGGCCAGCAAAGCCATGGCACCCAACAGTCCCGCCCCGCAAGCAACTTTGGCATTCATTCGGCGTGTACGAAAGGGCATGACAGACTCGTTCCTTCAACATTCCTGTTCGCTGCCCTAGCGGCGCGCGGCGCAAAGCGCTAGAGGCGGGTGTATGAACACCGCCTTTCCCGCCCCCGCCGATTCCATTTCTTTGCAACCGCTCAAGCTGTTGATTGCCGCGCCGCGCGGTTTTTGCGCCGGCGTCGATCGAGCCATTGAAATTGTTGAACGCGCGATTCGCAAATATGGCGCCCCCGTCTATGTGCGGCACGAAATTGTCCACAACCGCTATGTGGTCGATGGGCTGAAAGCCAAGGGCGCGATCTTTGTCGAGGAACTGGACGAGGTTCCCGATGGCGTTCCGGTGATTTTTTCAGCCCACGGCGTGCCCAAGGCGGTTCCGGCGGCGGCCGACGCGCGCGGGCTGGAATGGCTCGACGCCACATGCCCGCTGGTGTCCAAAGTCCACCGTCAGGCCGAGCGTCAGATCGAGGCCGGCCGCCACATCATCTTCATCGGCCACAAGGGCCACCCCGAAGTGATCGGCACATTCGGTCAGGTGCCCGAAGGCCATATGACCTTGGTCGAAACGGTCGAGGACGTGGCCACCCTGCCCTTCACCACCGATGATTCGCTGGGCTTCCTGACCCAGACCACGCTGTCGGTTGACGATACCCACGAAATTATCGAGGCGCTCAAGGCACGCTATCCCCAGATCCACGCGCCTCGCGCCGAGGATATCTGTTATGCGACATCAAACCGGCAGGCGGCGGTCAAGGCAATTGCCCCGCAATGCGACATGGTTCTGGTGATCGGCGCGCCCAATTCGTCCAATTCGATGCGTCTGGTCGAAGTGTCGGAGCGCGGCGGCACCCCCTCGCGTCTGGTGCAACGCGCCGATGAGATTGACGAAACCTGGTTGGAGGGCGTGTCCACTTTGGGCCTGACCGCCGGTGCCAGCGCACCCGAAGAACTGGTGCGCGAAGTCATCGCCCGTCTGGGCCAATGGCGCAAGGTCGAAGAAGAGACGGTCGTCACCACCGAAGAAAACATGATCTTCAAACTGCCGCGCCAACTGGCTGGCTAAATCGAGGCGGCAATGGCGGTTTATACACAATTGGGTGCCGAAGCGCTGGCCGCGCTGATCGGTGAGTTTTCGGTCGGCGACCTCGTTTCGGCCAAGGGCATTGCCGAGGGCGTGTCCAATTCAAACTGGCTGATCGAAACCACGGGCACCGGATCGGGGCCGCAACGCTTCATCCTGACCATGTTCGAGGGCCGGACGGAAGTGGCCGAGTTGCCCTTCTTCCTTGGCCTGCTCGATCATCTGGCCGACAAGAAATGTCCGGTGCCGCGCACGATCCACGACCGGACAGGCGCCAGTTTCCGCTGGATCGACGACAAGGCGGTGACGTTGATCGAATTTTTGCCCGGCGTTTCGGTGTCCGAACCCACGGCGGGGCAAGCGCGCTCAGTGGGCGCGGCGCTGGCGGGCCTGCATCTGGCCGCCGCCGATTTCCCGCAGAGCCGCGCCAATGACCTCAGCCTTGCCGGATGGCGGGGGCTGATCGATGGTTGCGGGGCCGAGGGACTGGCCTCGATCGATCCGGCGCTGGCGGGCCTTGTGGCGCGTGAAATGGCGGTTATTGAGGCCGAATGGCCGACTGACCTGCCTCGCTCGATCATCCATGCCGATCTGTTCCCCGACAATGTGCTGATGCTGGGCGAGTCTGTGACGGGCCTGATCGATTTCTATTTCTCGTGCCATGACATCATCGCCTATGACGTGGCCGTAACCCATGCGGCATGGTGCTTTTCGGGCGACGGGCGCGTGTTCAATTCGGAAATTTCCGAGGCGCTGCTGGGCGGCTACGAATCGGTGCGCCCGCTTTCCTATGCCGAAACGGCGGCCCTGCCGGTGCTGGCGCGCGGGGCGGCGATGCGGTTTCTGTCCACCCGCGCCTATGACTGGATCAACACCCCGCCCGATGCGCTGGTGGTCAAAAAAGACCCGATGGCCTTTGCCCGCCGTCTGGAATTTTACGCCGCCAATCCGGGCGTGTTTGGCGCGTGAAACAGGTCGAGATTTTCACCGATGGGGCCTGCAAGGGAAACCCCGGCCCCGGCGGCTGGGCGGCTTTGTTGCGCATGGGCGCGCGGGAAAAGGAACTGGTCGGGGCCGAGGCGCAGACCACCAACAACCGCATGGAAATGACCGCCGTGATCCGCGCGCTGGCGGCCCTCAACCAGCCGTGCGAGGTTAAGCTCTGCACCGACAGCAAATATGTGATCGACGGCATCACCCAATGGGTGTTCGGTTGGCAAAAGCGCGGCTGGGTCAATGCGAAGAAAGAGCCCGTCGCTAATGAAGACCTGTGGCGGCAGATGCTGATCGTGGCCAAGCCGCACAAGATCGACTGGCAATGGGTGCGCGGCCATAATGGCCATGCGGAAAACGAGCGCGTGGACAAACTGGCCAGTGATGCGGCGGTTGAGGTCGGAAAGAAGAAGTAAGTGATGGATGCGAGGATCTAGACCCTCGCGCTCCCACTACTGTCTGCGATGCGCCAGGGAGTTAGGCGTTTTGTGTCGGACGCGGCTTTGGGATTTTTAAAGCTTGCTGCGCCCCTTCTCTCCTCGCGAAGCGGCTTGTCCCCAAACGAAAAACGCCCCCACGTTTCCGCAGGAGCGCATTCCATTAACGGGATCGCAAAGGGGCAAGCCCCTTTGCCCACCGGAGGCATCAAAACCCCCGATGATTACCCATCCAACCCATAAGCCGTGTGCAGCAAACGCACAGCCAGTTCGGTTTCGTCCGAATCGATCAGCACCGAAACCTTGATTTCCGAGGTCGAGATCGCCTGAATGTTGATCCCGCGGTCGGCCAGCGCCTTGAACATCATCGCGGCCACGCCAGCATGGCTGCGCATGCCCACGCCCACGACCGAGATCTTGGCGACCTTGGGATCGGTGGACAGCTTCTGATAGCCAATAACCTCACGGTTTTCTTCCAGCACGGCCACCGTGCGGTCGAGATCGGCGGCGGGCACGGTGAAGGTCACGTCCGTGTCCGTATCGGCGCGGCCAACGTTCTGGATAATCATATCCACGTTGATGTTGGCGGCGGCCAGCGGGCCAAAGATCGACGACACGGCGCCCGGGCGGTCCGGCACGGCGGTCAGGATAACCTTGGCGTCATTCTTGTCGGCGGCGATGCCGGTGATGAGTTGGCGTTCCATATCGAGGCCCTCAAGTTCTTCGTCGGACACGATCATCGTGCCGGGCAATGTATCTGCGGCGGGAGCGTTTTCGTCGATGAAGGACGAGAGCACCTGAACGCGCACCTTTTCCTTCATGGCAAGGCTGACCGAGCGGGTCTGAAGCACCTTGGAGCCGACGCTGGCCAGTTCCAGCATTTCCTCATAGGTGACATTCTTGAGCTTGCGCGCCTTGGCGACGATGCGCGGGTCGGTGGTGTAAACGCCGTCCACGTCGGTATAGATGTCACAGCGATCCGCTTTCAGCGCCGCCGCAACCGCCACAGCCGAAGTGTCCGAACCACCGCGACCCAGCGTGGTGATGCGGTTGTCGGCGGTCAGACCCTGGAAACCGGGGATCACGGCGATTTCGCCGCGCGCCATGCTGGCCAGAATCTCGTCGGTGTCGATCGATTCGATGCGTGCCTTGGCATGGGCGTCATCGGTGCGGATCGGCAATTGCCAGCCCAGCCACGAACGCGCCTTTGCACCAATGGATTGCAGCGTCAGCGCCAAAAGGCCGCTGGTCACCTGTTCGCCGCTGGCCACCACCACGTCATATTCGGCGGGGTCATACAGCGCGTTGGCTTCACGGCAAAAGTTTACCAGTCGGTCGGTTTCACCCGACATGGCCGACACCACCACCGCCACCTCGTGCCCGGCTTCTTGCTGGCGGCGCACAATGCCCGCCACGCGCCGGATGCGCTCGGTGCCGGCCATGGAGGTGCCGCCGAATTTCATGACGATCCGGGCCACGGTCACAGGCTCCTTAATTGAAACAAAATTACACGCGAGGCACTTGCCCCGCTTGGGGCTGGCGCTTTAGGTAGGTCCTATGAGCAATGCAACGACTATTCGCCCCGAAGAAGCCGCCCATTTTGGCAAATTGGCCGCAGAGTGGTGGGATCCGAAGGGTTCCTCGGCCATGCTGCACCGTTTGAACCCGGTCCGGCTGAAATTTATCCGTGATGCGGTGGATGCCCATTTCGGGGCCGATTCGCGCTCTGTGCGGCCTTTGGCCGGGCGGCGGGCGGTCGATGTGGGCTGCGGCGCGGGGCTTTTGTGCGAGCCTCTGGCCCGTCTGGGCGCGACCATGACCGGCGTGGACGCGGCGGCAGAAAATATCGCGGCGGCGCGCGAGCATGCGGCAGGCGGCGGCCTGTCCATCGAATACGTCTGCGGCGATGTCGGGACGCTGGGCCTGTCGGGCTATGATCTGGTCACCAGCATGGAGGTGATCGAACATGTCGCCGACAAGCGCGCCTTTCTACAGGCGTTGATCGGGGCGATGGCAGATGACGGGCTGATGATCCTGTCCACCCCCAACCGCACGCCCCAATCCAAATGGCTGATGATCGAGGCCGCCGAGCGCATCGGCATGGTGCCGCGCGGCACACACCATTGGGAGGATTTCATCACGCCCCCCGAACTGGCGTTGATGCTGGAGGATCTGGGGATGCAGGTGGGGCAGCCGATGGGGATCGCGTGGAATCCTTTGAAGGGCCTGCATCTGTCGAATGATATGGCGTTGAATTATATTCTTACGGCGAAGAAAGCCTGAGGGATTTTTGCCTCCGGCGGGTTAAGGGCGGGGGCCCTTAACAATCCCATTACTGTCTATGTCGCGCATGCCATCGCCCAAAGCGCAAGGGTGCAGCGCCGCAGGCTATTAAACCGCTTCGCGGAACGGTGCTGCCTTGCCAACGAAGCGCAACCCAAAACCGGGATTGTTAAGGGCCCCCGCCCTTAACCCGCCGGAGGCACCTTAACCTTAACCGCGTCAATCGCCTCCACCACCTGCGCCTCCCGCTCGTCCCAATCCCCATCGATGCGGGCGTAACAGACCCCCGCCCGCACCAGCATCTCCTCTGACACAGCCGCGAAACGCGCCCGCGCCTCGTCACTGCCAAAGAAGCGCGTGCCATCGGCCACCCATGGCACATCGGGCGAAAAGAGCATGTAGAGATCAGCCTTGGGATAGGCGAAGAGTTCTTGCGGAGCTTGGCCAAACAGCATCTGCGCCCATGCCGCGGTCATCAACGGATCGGTGTCAAGGATCAACACCGGGGGCCTTGCCTCACTCGCGCGCAACATGGCCTCGTTCTGGCCCCGCGCCATGGCGAGGAGATCGTCCATGGTGAAATCGGTGCCATGCGTTTCGGCATATTCGCGGCCATATTCGGCCACCCATGGCCAGCCGTAACGCTGGCGCAACCTATCTGCCAATACTGATTTGCCCGTGCTTTCCGCGCCATGAAAACAGACGCGGATCATGCCCGCCCCGCCTTCATCCATTCACACAGGCCCATGAGCGACAGCACCAGAAACCCGACATAGAGCCCCGCCGTCGGATAAAGCCCCCGATTGATGTAGAGCGCGACCGAGGCCACATCGATGGCGATCCACAACACCCAATTCTCGGTCCGGCGCAGGCCCAGCAGGATTTGCGCGGCCACGCTGGCCCCGGTCACCGCCGAATCGGCAAAGGGCATGGCCGCATTGGTAAAGCGCGCCAAGGCCCAGCCCAGATTAATGCTGAGCGCGGCGGTGACGACCGTCCAGACGATCCGGCTGAACGGGCTGAGCCAGCCGACCGGAACCTCGTCCCCGCCACCCTTGCTGCGCGCCCAGAGCCACCAGCCCCAGCCCTGCGCGGCAAAGAAGAACACCTGAAGCCCGCTTTCGGCATAGAGGCGCGATTCATAGAAAACAAAAACATAGATCGCGACCATCGCCATGCCAAAAGCATAGTTCCAGACCGACCGCCGCACGAGCAGCGCGATATTGACCAGACCAAGCCCGGCCGCCACCCATTCAAGGATTGGAAACCAACTGGCGTCCATCGCGCCCCTCCATTGCCTTTAACGCAGGGCGGTTTCCCATTCGCTGGCCTTGAAACCGACCAGCAGGCCGCCATCATGTTCCACGATCGGGCGCTTGATCATCGATGGTTGTTCCACCATCAACGCGATGGCAAGGCTTTCATCCATCATCGAGCGGGTGGCTTCGGGCAGTTTCTTGAACGTAGTGCCCGCTTTATTCAGCACCTTGTCCAGCCCCGCCGTGGCGATCCAGCCAGCCAGCTTGCCCGCATCCGCGCCGCCCTTTTTGTAATCAAAGAAGGTATAGTTATAGCCATTACCCTCCAGCCATTTGCGAGCTTTGGCGACCGTGTCGCAATTGGCGATGCCGTAGAGGGTGATGGTCATGGGATATCCTAATTCCGGAAGTTAAAGGCCCCCATAGACGAAGCGACAACACTGTCACCCCCTATAACCGCGAATTACGGCCTGCGGCTCAAGGAAACACCCGCATCCGCGCATCGTCACAGGCATACATGGTGAATTGCTCGTAATACTGGTCGCGCCCGCGTGCCTGTGCCTCGCGGTGTTCGGGGTGGCGACCCCATGCGCGGGCCGCCTCGACGCTTTCCCAGACCGAGATTGTCACCGTTTCGCCATCGGGCGCGGCAAAGCTTTTGTAATCGACAAAGCCGGGCTGCGCCTGTGCCAGTTCGCTCATGCGCGCCGCATCGGCGGCATAGGCGGCGGCATCATAATCAGCCCGCTTGCGGCTGCGAAAGACGTTCATATACATGCCACAAACCCTAACAGTGGACTTTTGCCCCCACAATCGCCAAAGAGCGCGCCTATGAGCTGGAACACCTTTGGTCGTCTTTTCCGATTCACCACCTGGGGCGAAAGTCACGGGCCGGCGCTTGGCGCTGTTGTCGATGGCTGCCCGGCCGGGCTGGCGATTGATGAAAGCATGATCCAGCCCTTTCTGGACGCGCGCCGTCCGGGGCAAAGCAAGTTCACCACCCAGCGCAACGAACCCGATCAGGTCAAGATCCTGTCCGGCGTGTTCGAAGGCAAGACGACCGGCACGCCGATCAGCCTGATGATCGAAAACACCGATCAGCGCTCCAAGGACTATTCCGAGGTCGCCAAATCCTATCGCCCCGGCCATGCCGATTACGCCTATGACGCCAAATATGGTTTCCGCGACTATCGCGGCGGCGGGCGTTCCAGCGCGCGCGAAACCGCCGCGCGCGTGGCGGCGGGCGGCGTGGCGCGTCTGGTGATCCCGGAAGTGACCATCGTCGGTTATGTCAGCCAGATTGGCGATGACCGCATCGACATGGCCAATTTCGACGTTGAACAGATCCGCCAGAACCCCTTCTTCTGCCCCGACGCCGAAGCCGCCAAGCGGTGGGAAGCGATTGTGGATCAGGCGCGCCTTGATGGTTCGTCGATCGGCGCGGTGGTCGAATGCATCGCCTATGGCGTGCCCGCCGGTTGGGGCGCGCCGCTGTATGCCAAGCTCGACTCTGAACTGGCCGCCGCGATGATGAGCATCAATGCGGTCAAGGGCGTGGAAGTCGGCGATGGCTTTGCCGCCGCCACGCTGCGCGGCGAACAGAACGCCGACCCGATGCGCCCCGGCCCCGACGGGCGGCCGGTGTTCGAGGCCAACCACGCAGGCGGCATCGCAGGCGGCATTTCCACGGGCCAGCCGGTCGTGGTGCGCGTGGCCTTCAAGCCGACCTCCTCGATCCTGATCTCTGTCCCCACCATCACGCGTGAAGGTGAAGCCAGCGAAATCCGCACCAAGGGCCGCCACGACCCTTGCGTGGGCATTCGCGGCGTGCCAGTGGTCGAAGCGATGATGGCGCTGGTGCTGGCCGATCAAAAGCTGATGGATCGCGGGACGGCGCCTTTTTCGCGCGGGTAAACCGCAAATTGCCATGACAATTTCCAAGCTTGCCTTGGTTTAGCCTCGGCCCCTTCCACGGGCCGGGGCCTTTGTCATGGGCCGCATCCATGACGGGAACGCCGTGATCGACAAAAACGATCAAAATCGACCGATCACCCCCCACTTATCACTAAAGCCAATGTGATTAATCGGGAATCCGCACTTCGCATTTGCGCAATGAGTGCCTATCTCCTGCCTCAAGAGTTCAACACCCCGGTTTAAACACCAAAGCAAACTACGGAGCTTATCCCATGTCGCTTATCGGCTATTCGATCCAACCCTTCACCGCCACCGCCTATAAGGCCGGCGCTTTCGTCGACGTGACCGACGCCGACATCAAGGGCAAGTGGTCGGTGTTCTTCTTCTATCCGGCCGACTTCACCTTTGTGTGCCCGACCGAACTGGAAGACCTCCAGAACGAATATGCCAACCTCAAGGCCATGGGCGTCGAAGTGTACGGCGTGTCGACCGACACCCACTTCAGCCACAAGGCCTGGGCCGACACCTCGCCCGCCATCGGCAAGATCGAATATTTCCTGGTTGGCGATCAGAACCATGACCTGACCAAGCAGTTCAACAACCTGCGCGAAGGCGTGGGCCTGGCCGACCGCGGCACCTTCGTGACCGATCCCGAAGGCGTGGTGCAGCTGGTCGAAGTGACCCCCGAAGGCGTGGGCCGCAACGCTGCCGAACTGGTCCGCAAGATCAAGGCCGCCAAGTACTGGCAGGAACACCCCGGTCAGGTTTGCCCCGCCAAGTGGGAAGAAGGCGCCGAAACGCTGGCTCCCTCGATCGATCTGGTCGGCAAGATCTGATTTTGAAATGCCGCAGGGGGGGCTTGCCCTCCCCTGCACCCCACCGGCCCATTTCGCGCAATTCCGCACTTCCAGCGCCGCGCCCACTTTGCCGGTATATCTGAAATAGCGTAACCTTTGCCCCGCCTTATCGTCACAGGACGTTACGGCCCGCCCGGTTGCGAATACCAATCCGAAGGATCATCCGATGCTCGACGCCAACCTGTCCGCCCAACTCAAACAATATCTCGCCATGCTGCGTGAACCGATTGAGCTTGTCGCCAGCCTTGGCGATGATGCGAAATCGGCCCAGACCCGCGAATTGATCGAGGCCATCGCCGCGCTCTCCGACAAGGTTACGGCGCGTTACGATGGCACCAATGCGCGCGTCCCCTCCTTCACCATCAGCCCCGTTGCCAATGCGCATGATCGCGTCCGCTTTGCCGGTCTGCCGATGGGGCACGAGTTTACTTCGCTGGTCTTGGCATTGCTGTGGGCCGGCGGCCACCCGCCCAAGGTGTCGCAAGAGGTGCTGGATCAGGTAACAAGCCTGACCAGCACCCACAATTTCGAGATGTATTTCTCGCTCACCTGCCACAATTGCCCCGATGTGGTTCAGGCGCTGACGCTGATCGCGCTGAAGAACCCGCGCTTTTCCGCGACCCTGATCGAGGGCGGCACCTATCAGGCCGAAGTCGATGAGCGCGGCGTGATGGCGGTGCCCGCCGTGTTCAAGGACGGCAAGATGTGGCTGTCGGGCAAGAAGACGCTGGAGGAAATCGTCGCCGATCTGGACGAAGGCGCCGAAGCCAAGGCGGCGGCGGCCATCAGCGCCAAGGAACCTTTCGAAGTGCTGGTCGTGGGCGGTGGCCCTGCTGGCGCTGCGGCGGCCATCTATACGGCGCGCAAGGGTATCCGCACGGGCGTCGCCGCACAGCGTTTCGGCGGGCAAGTGCTGGACACGCTGGGCATCGAAAACTTCATCTCGGTTTCGCATACCGAAGGCCCCAAGCTGGCCGCGGCATTGGAAAGCCATGTGAAGGATTATGAGGTCGACATCATGAACCTCGCCACGGCTGAAAAGCTGATCCCGGCCGAGCGTGAGGGCGGCTATCATGAGATCGTGCTGGCCAATGGTGCTTCGCTCAAGGCGCGCTCTATCGTGCTGTCCACCGGCGCGCGCTGGCGCAACATGAATGTGCCGGGCGAAAAGGAATATGCCAACAAGGGCGTGGCCTATTGCCCGCACTGCGACGGCCCGCTGTTCAAGGGCAAGCGCGTGGCGGTGATCGGCGGCGGCAATTCGGGCGTCGAGGCGGCCATCGACCTGGCCGGCATCGTCTCCCACGTCACGCTGGTCGAGTTCGACAGCGCGATGCGCGCCGACGCCGTGCTTCAGGACAAGCTGCGCAGCCTGCCAAACGTCACGATCATCACCAGCGCGCTCAGCACCGAGGTGACTGGTGACGGGGCCAAGGTGAACGGCCTGACGTACAAGGATCGCAACACCGACGAGGTCCACCATATCGAGTTGGAAGGCATCTTCGTCCAGATCGGTCTGGTGCCCAACACCGAATGGCTCAAGGGCGCGCTTGCCCTGTCGCCGCGCGGTGAAATCGAAATCGACGCCAAGGGCGCAACCAGCGTTCCGGGTGTCTTTGCCGCGGGCGATTGCACCACCGTGCCCTATAAGCAGATCATCATCGCGATGGGTGCGGGGGCAACGGCCGGGCTGTCGGCGTTTGACTATCTGATCCGCACGCCGGTGGCGGTATTGGAAGGGGTTGCCTGAGGTTTTATGCCTCCGGCGGGTTAAGGGCGGGGGCCCTTAACAATCCCGATAATGTCATCGTTGTGCGCAGGGTTCGGCCTTGGGTACAGGACGCGATGTTTGAAATTGAAAGCCTGCGGCGCCAATCAGCGCACCATCAGCGCGCCGCAGGCTTTATTCCCCAAAAGCACCACGCTGCCCACCAAGCGCCACCCCATTCCAGGGATTGTTAAGGGCCCCCGCCCTTAACCCGCCGGAGGCAAAACTTACTTCCCCCGCTTCAGGATAATATAAACCGCCCCCGCCCCGCCATGCCGAGGATGCGCCGCACGAACCGCCGCGATGCGCGAGGCATGCGAACCATGCACCAACCAGTCAAGGAACTTGGCCCGGATCACGCCACGATGCGACCCGCGATCCGCCGGACCGGGCGCAGGACGAGCGCGCCCCGTGATCAGCAGCACCACCCGCGCCCCCTGGGCCAGCGCCAGCGCCAAACCATGGTCCAGCCGCTGATAGGCACCTTCCAGATTGGCGCCGTGGAGGTCGAGCGTGAAATCGGGCACCACCTGCCCCTTGCCAAGGCGTTTGTCCCAGCCGCCATCCAGCCCGTGGCGATCCAGCGGGCGCGTGGGCGCAGGCGGCGGAGCGGGCGGGGGCAAAGGCGGCGGCACGCGGCCCTTGATCCGCTTGGGCGGCGACAACGGGGTCTGAGCCACAGGCGGCGGCGGAATGTTCGGTTCAACCTTGCGGCGCGGCTCTAATGGCTCGATCGTATCGGCCACGCGGCGCCACAATTCTTCTTCCTCCGGCGTCAGCCGACGCCCGCCGCGCAGCGCAAAGGGCGCCTTCATTTTACGCCAAGCCGCGCCAGCGTTCCCTTGGGCAACAGGATAAAGGCGTTGCCGCGCGCCAGCATTCCGCCCGCGATCCGACGCGCCTCATCGCCCGCCCCCCAGAAACTGTCGAAGCGATTCGCGCCCTTGATGGCGCCGCCCGTATCCTGCGCAATCCACAGGCCGTTGACCTTGCTGGCATTGGCCAACGATGGATCAGCCGCGATCAGCACCGGCGCGCCCAGCGGCGTAAACAGCGGATCAGCGGCCACGCTGACATGCGGGCGTACCGGCACGCCCATCGCGCCAATCGGTCCGTCACCGGTCAACTCGCGGAAAAACACCCAGCTCTTGTTTTGCCGCATCAGCGACATGCCATCCTGCGGATGTTCGCGGATATATTGCATGATGCCCTGCATCGATCCGGCATATTGGCCGGGGCCGTTGCCCAACAGCCCCTGCTGGCGCATCACCGTGCCGATGCCGGTATAGTTCTGGCCATTGTCGGCGGCATAGCCAATGCGCATGACCGTGCCGTCGGGCGCGCGCAGGCGGCCCGAACCCTGAATCTGAAGAAAGAAGAATTCGACCGGATCAGCCGCCCAGGCAATCTCCAGCCCCTTGCCCAGCAGCTTTCCATCCTCGATTTCGCCGCGTTCGTAATAGGGCACGAACTGGCCATTTTCGTCATAGCGGCCAAAGGGCGTCTGGCCATTGGGCTTAACCGGCGCGTCGCCAAGACGCGCGTGGATCAGATCGCGAGGGACGCCATAGACCGGCACGTCAAAGCCGGGCAAGTGGGTGCGGCTGCCCGAAATTTCCGGCTCGTAATAACCAGTGACATAGGTTGTCCCCTCGCCCACGCGGGCCAGTTCAAATCGTGTTTCGAAGAAGCGCAGAGCATCACCCACAGGCCATGTGGCCGCCGCGGCACAGACATTCTGCCAATCGCTGCGCACGGTCAGGCCGCTGGTGTCTGTGCGGGCCAACATGCGCGGACAGCTTTCCCGGAAGGAATAGAGCGCCATCTGCGCCCCGGATTCGGTGATCCGGTAAGAGGACAGACTTGGCCCCGGACGCACGCCGAGGTTGATTGCCGTGACCACCGGCTTGGGCGGTTGAACGGGCGTGGATGGTGCCGGACGCGGTGGCGGCGGGCGATGAACAGGAGGCCGGGGGCCGGGAATGACGCGGGCGCAAGCCTCAAGCAAGAGCAGACCCACAAGCGCCGCGCCCAATCGCGACTGCTTCAAATTCATAGCCATCCCCACCAGAATCACCAAAACGCTTTCATCAGAAAGCAAACGGGGCGAACGCTCCTTGCGTCGCCCCGCTCGAAGGTCTTAGCCTTCGTCTGTTTCTTCGAGAAGCCAATCGGGATCGGCCGAGTTTATATCGCGACGGAATGTCCAGACATCGCGCACCTCGACCGCGTCATTGAGCGAACCGGCAATCACCTTGCCATCGCGGTCGCGGGTGACGGCGGCGACATCGGCAACAAAGCGGATCGACACGCGGGCAAAGGGGGCATTGTAACTGGCGCCGACAACCTGCGTTTCTTCGATACGGACAAGGCTGTTGTTGAAAGTTTCGCCAGCCGCCTCGCGGGCATCGATGGCGTCGATAAAGCTGCGCGCGACTTCGGCATCGCACAGATGCGAGAGTTCAGCGCGATCCCCGCGCCAGAACGCTTCGAGCACCATGCGATAGGCCGAACGGGCGCCATCGACAAAGGTCACAGGGTCAAAGCGACGGTCGACCGAAATGATCTCACGCAGGCCGCGTTCTACGCCGGGAAGCACAGCGCCCAGTTCACGCGGACGGGCACCGCCGGCAACAGCGCGTTCAGGCAGAAGAGCGGCAGGTGCAGCCGCAGCCTGGGCGTCCAGACGGCTTTGCACCGGTTCCTCGCCATGTTCGGCGCGGCGCCCCAGCACCGAATAGAGGCGCATGCCCAGAAAGGCAGCGATCATGGCCAGGATGACGATCGAAACGGTCACTTCGTTTGCTTTCACCTCTTGGTGAGTCCCGCGACATGCAGGCTTCACCCTTGATAGTGCCTTACATAGTGACGATTGACAAATGAACAACGCATGGATGGGGATTAGAAGCATAAAAAATTGCCGCACTGCGGCGCAGAAGTCGCAAACACCCAAGACTGCGCCTGTCCTTGTGTGGCGCGGGCCGTGATGCTAGGCGCTCAACCCAAACCTTGACCACAAACAAGCGCCCGCGCGTTCGGGCCACATTTGGAAAGTATCAAAGATGGCCGATGATGGCACCGTCACTTCCTCGCTTCGTCTTGATGGCGAAGACACCGCCCCCAGCGCGGGCGTTATTTCGCAATATGTGAAGGATTTGTCGGTCGAAAACCCGAATGCGCCCGAAAGCTTTTCGTGGCAGGATTCGCCCCAGCTCGACATCCAGTTCAACATTCAGGCCCGCGCCATCGAAGGCGAAGTGCATGAGGTCGAGCTGAAGATCCAGATCAACGCCCGCAGCGAAGCGGGTGTCGCCTATATTGTCGACCTGACCTATGCGGGCCTGATCGGCATGCGCAATCTGGAAGAAGCCCAGATGCACGCCTTCATGTTTGCCGAAGCGCCGCGCATCCTCTTCCCGTTTGCCCGCCGCGTCATTGCCGACGCCACGCGCGATGCAGGCTTTACCCCTGTCATGCTGGAACCCATTGATTTCAATGGCCTGTATATCCAGCAGCTCGCCGCGCAGGCCGAAGCCCAGCAGGGCCCCTCGGCCAGCGATGAGCCCGCCGGCCACGCCTGATTGCCTGCCCGGCCCTTTGACGCCAAAGGGCCGGGCCAATTTCTTTATGCCAAATGTAAGACCGCCCATCCGATGAACCTTCTTAAAGCCACGGGGACGATCGGCGGCCTCACTCTGCTCAGCCGCGTGCTGGGTCTGGTGCGCGATTCGCTTTTTGCGCGCATGGTGGGCGCAGGCTTTGCCTCGGACGCCTTTCTGGTGGCCTTCCGCCTGCCCAACATGTTCCGCGCACTGTTTGCCGAAGGCGCCTTTGCCAGCGCCTTTGTGCCGATGTTCAATCAGAAGGTCGCCGATTCCAAGGGTCGCGGATTACCCGATGGCATCGCCTTTGCCGAGGCCGCGCTCTCGGTCCTGCTGCCGGTGCTGATCGTGATGACGATCCTGCTGGAGATCTTTGCATGGCCGGTGACATGGGCGCTGTCGGGGCAGTTCAACGGCGCATCGCCGGACCAGTTTGCCTTTGCGGTCAAATTGTCGCGCCTGACGATTCCCTATCTGATGCTGATCTCGCTGGTGTCCTTGCTGGGCGGAATCCTTAATTCGCTCAACCAGTTCTGGGTCAATGCGGCCGCGCCAATCCTGCTGAACCTGACGCTGATCTTTGCGCTGCTGTTTTTCCATGCCTCCGATCCGTTTGAAACCGCGCGCAATCAGGCGCTGGCGGTCACGGTATCGGGCGCGCTGCAACTGGCGTGGCTGGCCCATGCGGCGTGGCGCAATGGCGTGTCGCTGCGCCCCCACCTGCCGCGCTTCACGCCAGAGGTCAAACGCCTCCTCGCGCTGATCTGGCCGGCGGCCGCCGGCGCGGGCGCGGTGCAGATCAACCTTGTCATCTCGACCGCTCTTGCCGCCAGCCTGCTGGACCATGGCAGCGTGACGTATATATATATGGCCGACCGGCTGAACCAGTTGCCGCTGGGCCTGATTGGCATTGCGCTGGGCACGGTCCTGCTGCCCACGATCAGCCGCTTGCTGGGCGCGGGCGATCAGGCGGGCGCGATGGAGACGCAGAACCGGGGCATGGAAATCGCCCTGCTGCTGACCCTGCCCGCGACGGTCGGCCTGGTGTTCTGCGGCGAACCGATTGCCGCCGCGCTGTTCGGCTATGGCCGCTATACCGCGCTCGACACGGCCAATACGGCGCAGGCTTTGGCCGCCTTCTCCATCGGCCTGCCCAGCTATATTCTGGTCAAGGTGCTGACGCCGGGCTATTACGCCCGCCATGACACCAAGACCCCGGTGCGCTTCGCCACGATCAGCATGGGGGTGAACCTTGCTCTCAACCTGATCCTGATCCTGCCGCTGCGCCATATGGGGCCGCCGCTGGCCACCGCGATTGCCTCCACCGTCAATGTCTGGTTGCTCTATTCCACGCTGGTCAAGCGGGGGCATTTCGAAATCGACGCGCAATTGCGCTTCCGGGCATGGCGCCTTGGCGTGGCCGCGCTGACCATGGGGATTGTCCTGTGGATCGCCCAGCCATGGCTGATGCCCTATACGCATGGCTCGTGGTTTGTTCGCCTTGTCGCCATGGGGGCGCTGGTGGGCAGCGGGGTTTTTGTCTATGGCCTCGCCAGCTTTGCCCTGGGCGCCTTTGGCGTCGAGGATCTTAAACTTTTGCGGCGTCGCCGCGTTTCAGCAGAGAAGTGAAACACATGCGTATCGTTTCTGGCATTCAGCCCACCGGCAATCTCCACCTTGGCAATTACCTTGGTGCGATCCGCAATTGGGTGGCAATGCAGGACGAGTGGACGGCCAAGGGCGGGGAATGTTTCTACTTCCTCGCCGACCTCCACGCGATTTCGATGCCGCATGATCCCAAGGCTTTGGGCGAGAACACGCGTGAGATGACCGCCGCGCTGGTCGCCTGCGGGGTGGACCCGGACAAATCGACCCTGTTCAACCAGACGCAGGTGCCTGCCCATGCCGAACTGCAATGGCTGCTCAATGGCACGGCCCGCGTGGGCTGGCTGAACCGCATGACCCAGTGGAAGGACAAGGCGGGCAAGAACCGCGATGGCCAGTCGGTCGCGCTTTTCACCTATCCCGTGCTTCAGGCTGCCGACGTGCTGATCTATAACGCCACCCACGTCCCGGTGGGCGAGGATCAGAAGCAGCATCTCGAACTGGCCCGCGACATCGCGCAGAAGTTCAACAATGACTTCTGCGCCGAGGATGCGCCTCTCTTCACCCTGCCCGAACCGATCATCCCGCCCGCCGCCGCGCGCATCATGTCCTTGCGCGATGGCACGAACAAGATGAGCAAGTCCGACCCCAGCGACATGAGCCGCATCAACCTGACCGATGATGCCGACGCCATCATGGGCAAGATCAAGAAGGCCAAGACCGACCCCGAACCCCTGCCCAGCGAGGCCGAAGGTCTGGAAGGCCGCCCCGAAGCGCGCAATCTGGTGGGCATCTATTCGGCCATGTCGGGCCAATCGGTGGCGCAGATTCTGGCAGATTTCGGCGGCAAGGGCTTTGGTTCGTTCAAGCCTGCGCTGGGCGAATTGCTGGTCGAGCAACTGGCGCCCATCAACGCGCGCTTCAATGAATTGCGCGGCGACCGTGAGGCATTGAACGCCATCCTGCGCAAGGGTGCGGAAAAGGCCCGCGCCGCCTCGGCCCCGACGCTGGCGGCCACCTATGACGCATTGGGTCTGGTGCGATAAAATCTGCGGGCGCAAAGGCTAACCCCCTTTGCGCCCGTCGCTTTTCCTGCACCATTCAACCAATATTCAGCCTTGCCAGCCTAGCATCACAACACCATACCACTGCTGCGCCCTAACCGGGGAGGGATAGTCGGCCAGAGCGGCATGCAGAGGAGAAAACGAATGAGTGGCGCTAATTCTCAATGGCTGTCGCGCAGCATGAAGGGGGCCATGGCTGGCCTGCTGATTCTGGGCCTGTCTGCCTGTGCCGAATCGCTCGATACGCGCGTTACCCGGTTCCAATCCCAGCTTCCCGCGCCGCAGGGTCAAACCTTTGCGGTTGTGGCCGATGACCCGTCGCTGGCCGGCGGCATCGAATTTGGCCAATATGCCAAGCTGGTCGCGGGCGAACTGACCAAGAAGGGCTATACCGAGTCGGTCAACCCGGATGCGGCCAACCTGATCGTCCGCTTTTCCTATGGCGTCGACAAGGGCCGCGTCCATGTCCGCTCGACCGGCATGCGCGATCCCTTCTGGGGTCCGTGGTACGGGCCGGGCTTCCGTCGGGGCGGATTTTACGGCGGCGGCTGGGGCGGCGGTTTCTATGGTCGCGGCATGGGCGGCTGGGGCTATGGCTGGTATGACCCCTGGTTCGATCAGGGCGTTGAAAGCTATACCGTTTACACCAGCGGCATCAGCGTGAAGATCGACGACAAGACCGCCAACAAGCGCGTGTTTGAAGGCAAGGCCGAGGCGGCCTCCTCCTCGAACAAGCTGACTTGGCTGGTGCCCAATCTGGTCGAAGCTTTCTTCACCGGCTTCCCCGGCAATTCGGGCGAAACCCTGCGCATCACGGTGGCCCCTGAAAAGACCACGGTGAAGGGCCCGGCGCGATAAGCGGCGATACCTCAACACAAAATGGCCCGGCTTCCCCAAAGGAAGACCGGGCCATTTTGTGTCTGGACCTCTTTTGGGCCAATCAGTCGTTACGCGCCCGCCGATAGCCTGCTGCCTGTGCCTGACTTTCGGTACAAAACAAAGCCTCTGCACGGGTTTCGGCATAATGCTTGGTTCCGGGCAAATGATAGATCCAATCGCCGTGCCAGCTGTGATTTCCCTTGATCGAACAGATACCAAGAGAATTGCGATAGATCGCCTCACGCGCGGAGGCCGCGGCGCGCAGCGGGGGCGTTTTCACGACCGGCTCGTCCACCTTGTTTGCCGCGCGCCATTGCGACGGGCGCTCGAACTCGCCCGCCCATAGTCCCCAACGCGCCTTTTGGACATTGGTCTCCAGCGCGCCGTAATCGTCTACGCCATTGGGAAGGACAATCGCCAAACCTGATTCCACCATGGCACGTCCAATATCCAGCCCGCCTGCCCGGCAAACCGCCACCAGCCGTTGATAGCGGTCAACGTCCCGACCCTCGCATTGCACCTGCGCGCCCGCAACCAATTCGGCAAGGCGGTTGGCAGCCTGTTTGCCGCATTCCCATGACGCGCCATCGCGCTGACAGGTCTGGCGGCCCTCTGGCGCATCAATGCCGAACAGGCGAATGCGATAGCCTGTCATTTCCAGCGAATCGCCATCAATCGCGCGCGCAGGGCCAGTCACTTGCTGTGCCATGGCAAAGCCGGGAAAGGCCAGAACCATCGCCAGCAAGAACTTGCGCATCACCTCAATTCCCCAGCGCGACCACGCCGCCCGTCGAACCAAACCCGCCTTCGCCGCGCGCGGTTTCGTCCAGTTCATCGACCTCGATCCAGCCGCCCTGCACCACCGGGGCCAGCACGAGCTGTGCCACGCGGTCGCCGCGCACGATGGCAAAGGGTTCGGTGCCGTGGTTGATCAGGATCACCTTCAATTCGCCGCGATAGTCCGAATCGATGGTGCCCGGCGTGTTGGGCACGGTGATGCCATGCTTGAGCGCCAGACCGCTGCGCGGGCGGACCTGAATTTCAAACCCATGCGGGATCGCCATGGCGAGGCCCGTCGCCACCGCATGGCGCGCGCCCGGCGCAATCACCACATCCTCGGCCGAAACCACATCCATGCCCGCCGCCCCGCTGGTGGCATAGGCGGGCAAAGGCAGGTCCAGCCCATGGGGCAGACGCTTCAAACGGACGGGGATGGGTTCAGGCAAAGACACGGGAAATCCTTTCAACCAGAGCGGCAGCCACCGCTTCCTTGGGCAGATCGGGCAGGCTGTCCACCCCATCGGCGCTGACAATATGCACGCTGTTGCGCAGGCCGCCCATCACGTCACCGGACACATCATTGCCCACGATCCAGTCTGCGCCCTTGCGGGCCAGCTTGGCCTTGGCATGGGCGATGACATCCTGCGTCTCGGCGGCAAAGCCCACGACAAGGCGCGGGCGGCGGGGCGAGGCGCATAGGCCCGCCAGAATATCGGGATTTTCAATCAGAGCGAGGGGAGGAACCGTTCCACTACCATCCTTCTTGATCTTTTGCGCCCCCGCATCGGCCACGCGCCAGTCGGCCACAGCGGCCACCATCACGGCAATGTCGGCGGGCAACGCAGCCTCGACCGCCGCCGCCATGTCGCGCGCGGTTTCAACATTCACGCGGGCCACGCCATAGGGTGTGGGCAGATCGACCGGGCCAGAGATCAACGTGACCTGCGCGCCCGCACGGGCGGCGGCCTGCGCAATGGCGAAACCCTGTCGCCCGCTGGAACGGTTGGCGATGTAGCGCACCGGGTCAATCGGTTCATGCGTGGGACCAGCGGTGATCAGCACATGGCGGCCCGCCAAGGGGCGATGCGGCCCTAAAGCCGCCTCAATCGCCCCCATCACCGCGTCGGGTTGAGGCAAACGCCCCGGCCCATATTCGCCGCAGGCCATCATGCCCTCATCCGGGTCCACCACGGTCACACCGCGTGAACGCAGCGTCGCGACATTGGCCACCGTTGCGCCATGCTGCCACATCCGCACATTCATCGCCGGCACCGCCAGCACCGGCTTGTCCGTTGCCAGCAACAGCGTCGTGGCCAAATCATCGGCAATGCCGCAGGCCATCTTGGCCATCAGATCGGCCGTCGCCGGGCACACCACCACCAGATCGGCCTGACGGCTAAGCTGGATATGGCCCATCTCGACCTCGTTCTTCAAATCGAACAGGTTGGTATGGACCGGATTTTCCGACAAAGCCGCCAGCGTCATGGGCGTCACGAATTGCGCCCCGCCCTTGGTCAGGACGCAGGTGACCTCGCCGCCCGCCTTGCGGATCAGGCGGATCAGTTCGCAGGACTTATAGGCCGCGATGCCGCCGCCGATGATGAGAAGGATGCGTTTGCCAAGCATGGGTGGGGTTTAGAGGAAGGAAAGAGATAATGCGAGGGTCTAGACCCTCGCGCTCCCATTACTGTCGGTGTTGCGCATGGGTTCGGCCAATGGGTGTCGGACGCGATGTTCGAATGATAGAGCCTTCGGCGCCATGCAACACAACCGCTCCGCGCCGCAGGCTATCAATCCCCCAGACACAACGCGCGAACCTACCACCACCCCAAACCGGGATTGTTAAGGGCCCCCGCCCTTAACCCGCCGGAGGCAACACCTACCCCCGAAAAGCCGCC
The DNA here is from genome assembly GCF_056279125.1 of Novosphingobium sp. Sphag1I. NCBI lineage: Bacteria > Pseudomonadati > Pseudomonadota > Alphaproteobacteria > Sphingomonadales > Sphingomonadaceae > Novosphingobium > Novosphingobium sp. Sphag1I. The sequence continues at coordinate 92,905 of NZ_JBWBQS010000009.1, forward strand.
CTGAGTAAAGACCCCGCCCCCATGGGCACAAAGGCCAGCCCCAAAGCCATGACCGGCGTAATCACCGCCCCCCAGTAGAAATTGTCGTTCCGCCCCGCGATGCCGAACAGCAGCGCATAGCCGACGTAGAACAACAGCCCCGTCACCCCCGCGCTGGACCGCCAGGAAGCCCAGCCAAAGATCATCAGGATGGTCAAAGGCCCGGCGATTTCATGCGGCAGGAACCGCAGGTTGGAGGACAGCACCGTATTCGACAAAAACCCACCCAGCCCTCGCAACGCCAGCCAGCTTGGTCCGATCGGATCGCTGGGCAAAGTGTGCAGCGCGACCATGTGCAGGTGCCAGGCATAGAAGGCGCAAAACATCCCAACCAGACCACCCCACGCCGCGGCCTCTTTCCACGCTCCGCGCCAACCGGCCATGACGCCCATCAAAAGGACATAGGGCAGCACATGTTCGCGGATCGACAGCGCCAATCCGGCGGCCAACACCGCGCCTATCCATCTCCCACGATCGGGCCGATGCAGCCCCAGCGAGAGCGCGATCAGCATCCCGGCCCAAAGTTCATGCAGCACGAAATAATAGCGATTGAGCCCCAGCGACGCGCCAAAAAACACCAGCGCCGTCCCCATCCGCCGGATCGAAGGATCAACGCCCAGATCCCCCAACCGCCCCCACCATGCCGCGATCACGCCGATCATCAACGCCACAGCGGCCGTCATGGCAACGGGGGCCGATCCATCGCCATCCACCCCCATCGCCGCATCCAGATAGGCCAGCGTCGGCATCCGCACTGCGGCACCGGGCCGCACCGGATAGTCGGCGCGACGATGCTCGCTGACAATGAAGTCGTAATAATTTTCGCCATGCAGAATGCGCTCGATAGCCCGGTCGTAGAGCTTCAGGTCATCATCGCGCGGACGATCAGCGCCTTTATTTCCGGCCACGATGATGCTGGGCGCCTTGGCTTCCTCGCCCCGACCGACGGTCAGCGGCACCCACGCCGAAGCCGCCAGCAACAGCGCCAGAACAGCCAGAACCAGCCGCGCGGGCCACGCCCCCCACGTGGCGAACCGGTCATAGGCCGCGCCGGGGCGGCCCGACTTCATCACATCGTCCAGCCGAAATGCCAGGCCGTCCATACGCTTGCGCCCCCTAACAGGAAGGCTGCTATATATCCTGACCAGCGGTTAGCATTCGGTTTACCCTGTTTTTCCCAGATCAGGGGAATGTCGGGCAATGGCGGCGGTTCGGGGGCCGCGCCCTTCATGGGGAATTTTTCCTCGATCCGCTCGACCAGACCGGGCAGGCGCATGAGACGGCGCAATCCGCGATGGATGCCATGGGCAATTGCCGCCTCCGGCCCCAGTTCGTCGCGCATCCATTCCGACACGAAAGGCCCCGAAACATCCCACATGTTGATGTCGGGATGCAGTTGCGTCGCCAGACCTTCGACCATCACCATCGTCTTTTGCAAGAGCAGCAGGTGGGGCTGGGTCGCCATGTCGAAATCGCGGGTGATGGCGAACAATCCGTCCAGCATCTGGCCCACGGACAGGTCCTTCACCGGCTTGCCCCGCATCGGTTCGCCGACGGCGCGCAGGGCGGTCGTGAATTCATCGACCGAATGGTACGAGGGCACATATTGCGCCTCGAAATGGATTTCGGCCACGCGGCGGTAATTGCCGGTGGTCAGCCCGTGCAGAATCTCGCCCAGCCAGATGCGCGCCTGACGGTTGATGCGGCCCATGATGCCGAAATCGATGGCGACGATCGTGCCATCGGGTTCGATGAACAGGTTGCCCTGATGCATGTCGGCGTGGAAATAGCCCAGATGCACCGCCTGCGTCAGAAAGGCGATGACCAGACGCTTGGCCAGAGATTCCAGATTGATCCCGGCGGCCAGCAGGGCGGCCTTGTCGCTGACCTTGATCCCGTCGATCCATTCCAGCGTCATCACCCGGCCGCATGTGCGGTCCCAGTCGATGGCGGGAATGCGATAGCCGTGAACCCCCTTCATCATCTCGGCCAGTTCGGACGCCGAGGCGGCCTCGCGGCGCAGGTCGAGTTCGCGCATCGACCAGCGCTTGAAATTGGCGATGATGAGACGCGGGCGCAGGCGGGTGGCTTCGCCGCCCAGAGCCTCGAGATGGGCCGCGGCCCATTCATAGGTCTCAATATCCTGCGTGAATTTTTCCCGGATGCCGGGGCGCAGGACCTTGACCGCAACGCGGCGGCCATCGACCGTGACCGCGCGGTGAACCTGGGCAATCGAGGCCGCGCCTACGGGCTGTTCCTCAAACTCGGCATAGAGTTCGTGGAGCGGGCGGCCAAAGGCGCTCTCCACCTCGGCCTTGATGGCGCTGAACGGCACGGGCGGCAGGCTGTCCTGCAATTCCAGCAGGTTGTTCGCCGCCTCCTCGCCCACCAGATCGGGGCGAGTGGCCAATGTCTGGCCCAGTTTGATCGCGGCGGGGCCAATCGCGCGAAAGGCCCCGGCGTAATCGGGCGCATCGGGAACCCGCGCGCCAAAACGGGCGATGCGGCACAGGCGCGCCACCGGGGCGGGCGTATGCGGGTCCTGCTCAATCCCGCGCAAAGCCCCATGCGACGCCAGAATGCGGCCCCAGCTGAGCAGGCGCCAGATATGTTTGCGAGGTGACAAGAGGTTCAGACCTTCCAGCCCGAATGGATCGCCACCAGACCGCCAAGGATCGGTTCGACGCGGGTGTTCACGAAACCGGCCTCGCGGATCATGGATTCGAACTGGGGCATGGGCGGGAAACGACGGATCGATTCGATCAGATAGCGGTAGGAATCGGCGTCCCCCGCAATCATCTGGCCCAATTGCGGCACCAGCTTGTGCGAATAGGCGTCATAGACTTCCTTGAAGCCGGGCCATTGCGTGGTCGAAAATTCGAGGCAGAAGAAACGCCCGCCGAATTTCAACACGCGGTGTGCTTCCTTCAACGCCTTGTCGATGCGGGTGACGTTGCGGATGCCGAAAGCGATCGTATAGGCGTCGAACACCCGGCTCTCAAAGCTCAGTTCCTCAGCATTCTGACGGCTCCAGACCAGACCGTCGAGGCCGCGTTCCATCGCCCGTTCAATGCCCACGTCCAGCATGTCCTGATTGATGTCCGACACGGTGATCGAGGCGCCGCGTTCGTGCATGCGGAACGCGATGTCGCCCGTGCCCCCCGCCATATCAAGGATCATCTCGCCCGGCTGAGGCTTGACCCGGCGCACGAACTTGTCCTTCCAAAGGCGATGCAGGCCCACCGACATGGCATCGTTCATGATGTCATATTTCTTGGCCACAGAGGAAAAGACCTCGCCCACCTTGGCGGTTTTCTCTTCGGGGCTGACCTCCTCATAGCCAAAGGAGACGGTGTCGGGCTGTTGATCGCTCTGAGTCATGGGCGCCGCTTTAGGACGGTTTCGCGCCTGCGAAAAGCCGGTTATCGGACGTATGTGCGATTGAAATCGCGCGAGAGGCCATCTCGGGCAGATTTTTCGGTCGGGCTTGTGACCCTTGATCGCCTATGACGCGTTCCTAGGTTGCAAATGGACCGCAATTCAATCCTCTATCGGAGCCTGCATGATGACGATCCTGCATCACCTCAACAATTCCCGTTCGCAACGCATCTTGTGGATGCTCGAGGAACTGGAACTGCCCTATGAGATAAAACGCTATCAGCGCGACCCCAAAACCATGCTGGCGCCACCGGCCCTGCGCGCGGTGCATCCGCTGGGCAAATCGCCGGTGCTGGAGGATGACGGCCATATCATCATCGAGAGCGCCGCGATTGTCGAATATCTGGCCGAAAAGAGCGGACGGCTGGGCCCGCCATCCGCACGCGGGGATGCGCTGCTCTATCGCCAGTTCCTGCATTATGCCGAAGGTTCGATGATGCCGCCGCTGCTGGTCAAACTGGTGCTTATGCGCGTGCCGATCATGGGGCGTTTGGCCATTTCGCGTTTTCAGCCGATGATCGACACCCATCTGGCCTTTGTCGAAGACGAGCTGGCCCGCCGTCCGTGGTTTGCCGGAGATGCGATGACGGCGGCAGACATCATGATGAGCTTTCCATTGGAAGCCGCCCGCGCACGCGGCGGATTGGACGAACGTTACCCCCATTCGATGGCATGGTTGGACAAAGTGCAGGCCCGCCCTGCCTATCGCCGTGCGCTCGAAGTTGGCGGTCCTTACGACTATTAGGCTGGCGGCGGCACACTCTCGTCACGCGGCCCATTCACGGATACACACCCAAGATGCCGGAACTTCCCGAAGTTGAAACCACCCTGCGCGGCCTTGCCACCTATCTGGACGGGCAGCGGATCGCCCGTGTCGAAACCCGCCGCGAGGGGCTGCGCCGCCCCTTTCCCGCCGATCTGGTGCAGGTGATGACCGGGGCCACGATCACGGCCCTGTCGCGGCGGGCCAAATATGGCCTGCTGCACACCGACCGGGGCGTTGTGATGGTGTTCCATCTGGGCATGTCGGGGCGGTGGCGGATCGACCCGGATGATCTGGAAAAGCACGACCATCTGGTGTTGACCACAGAGGCTGGCAGCCGGTTGGCGTTGAATGACGCGCGCCGGTTCGGTTCTGTTGATCTGGTGGCCGACGACGCCCTGGCCGCTTGGGCGCCCTTTGCCGCGATGGGGCCGGAACCTCTGGGGCCTGAATTGACCGCGTCGCTGCTGGCGGCGCGGATGAAGGGGCGTACCACTCCGGTCAAACAATTGCTGCTGGATCAGGCGGTCGTAGCGGGGCTGGGCAATATCTATGTCTGCGAGGCGCTGCACCGGGCGGGAATCAGCCCGTTGCGGTTGGGGCGCGATGTGAAGAAGCGGGAACTGGCGCTGCTGGTCCCGGCCATTGTCGATGTCCTGTCGGAAAGCATTGCGGCGGGAGGCAGCACGATTCGCGACTATGCCCAGCCCAATGGCGAACTGGGCTATTTCGCCGCCAACTGGCGCGTCTATGGCCGCGAGAGCCAGCCATGCCACGCCTGCGCCGCGCCGATTGCCCGCGTGACACAAGGCGGACGCTCCAGCTTCTGGTGCCCGGCATGTCAGAAATAGGCCCTGTAAAGCAGGGTATGGACGAGAAAGCCGCAACAGGTTAGGCAGCCCGCAATCGCCAAGGGGCAGGAATGGCCCAGGGTGAGCAATTCAGACTCCAATTCCCTTGACGATTCGGCTCCGGCTGGTTAAGGGCGCCGCTTCTGGCGGGACCAACAGGCCCCGCTATACCGATTTTCGCTAGCAATTTCCGGCCGCATCGGCCCGATACGAGGACACACATGGCCAATACGCCGCAAGCCCGCAAGCGCATCCGCCGCAACGAGCGCCGCGCCGAAATCAATGGCGCCCGCATCAGCCGCATCCGCACCTTCGTGAAGAAGGTCGAAGCGGCCATTGCCGGTGGTGACAAGACCGCCGCCGCCGCCGCCCTGCATGAAGCCCAGCCTGAACTGGCTCGCGGTGTTGCTCGTGGCGTGCTGCACAAGAACACTGCCTCGCGCAAGTTCTCGCGCCTGACCAAGGCCGTCGCCGCTCTCTGATTCGCGACTCGGTCGGCCGAATTCCGGTCGTACCTAATCGTGGCTAAGCAAGAGCCCGTAAGCAAAGCCGATGGGGATTCCCGTCGGCTTTTGCTTTGCCTTTTTGTACCGGATTGACTTGGACTCAAGAAATCCAGCGTTTCCAATGATTCGCGAAATTGGTTGTGATTTTATGCTTAAAATCCAATAACTTTATCGCATTTGGCGGAATTGCTGGAGTTGCGCTGTCAAGCCAATTATTTCAAAATTTTTGCAGATAACGCCCTTGCGTCGGCCCCTCGATCGTCCCTAAAACAGGATCGTTCGGGGCGCTTGCCGCCTTCGGACTTCACAGAAACATGGCTTACCTGTCGCACTCGCATGCCCCATCAGGCACGCAGGGGTGGGCCCGTTTTTGTGTGTAAAGATGAGGGCCATTGGCAATCTTGCCGATGGTTGGGGCTTAATAGCGGATCAGGAGCATTTGGGGTGACGGGAACCGTTTGGGGCGGCAAGCGAGCCGAGGCTAGCCCTGCAAAGGGCAAATCCGGGCACGCCGTGGAAGATCAGGATGCGCTGGATCTGGCCGCCGATTGGGCGGACATTTGTCAGGGCCTGAAAAAAGATCTGGGACCGCAGCTGTTCAACCAGTGGATTCGCCCGATCCAGCTGGGCGCCTTCAACAAGGACTCGGGCACGCTCGAACTTTTCCTGCCCACCGAATTTTCGGCCAACTGGGTGGCGGATCGCTTTGCCGATCGCCTGACGCTGGCGTGGAAAATCGCCCGCGATGTGCGCCATGTGCGAATCAGCGCCCAGCCCGGCCGCCGCGCCATGCCCGATCTGCGTCTGGCCCGCGACAACACGCCCGCACGCCCTGCCCCCGTTCTGAACGAGGCAAGCCGCGCCATGACCCACCCGGTCGAAGGCGCAAGCGCGGCGACCGACACGCTGGCTCTGGCCTCGATCGGGCTTGACCCCTCGCTGACCTTTGCCACCTTTGTCACCGGCACCAGCAACGTGCTGGCCTTCAACGCGGCCCAGCGTATGGCCGCACAAGAAGCGCCGCAGTTCTCGCCGCTCTATCTCAAGGCCGCCACGGGTCAGGGCAAGACCCACCTGATGCATGCCATCGGCCATGCGTTTCTGGCCAACCATCCGCGTGCGCGCATCTTCTATTGCAGCGCCGAACGCTTCATGGTCGAGTTCGTTCAGGCCCTGCGCCAGAACCAGATGATCGAGTTCAAATCGCGCCTGCGTGGCTTCGACCTGCTGCTGGTGGATGATATCCAGTTCATCATCGGCAAGGCTTCGGCACAGGAAGAGCTGCTCTACACGATCGACGCGCTGCTGGCCGAAGGCAAGCGTCTGGTCTTCGCCGCCGACCGCAGCCCGCAGGCTCTGGATGGCGTCGAACAGCGCCTCCTCTCGCGCCTGTCGATGGGTCTGGTCGCCGACATCATCCCGGCCGATATCGAGCTTCGCCGCTCGGTTCTGGAACATCGCCTTGCGCGCTTTACCTCGGTCGATGTGCCGGGCGATGTGATCGAATTTCTGGCCCGCACGATCAACCGCAATGTGCGCGAGCTGGTCGGCGGCCTCAACAAGCTAATTGCCTATGCGCAGCTGACCGGACAGGCCGTCTGCCTGCAACTGGCCGAGGAACAGTTGACCGATATCCTTTCGGCCAACCGCAAGCGCATCACCATCGACGAGATCCAGCGCACGGTCTGCCAGTTCTATCGCGTGGACCGTCAGGAAATGTCCTCCAAGCGCCGCGCCCGTGCCGTCGTGCGCCCGCGCCAGGTGGCCATGTACCTGTCCAAGGTGCTGACCCCGCGCTCTTACCCGGAAATCGGACGCAAGTTCGGCGGGCGTGACCACTCGACGGTGATCCATGCGGTGCGCCTGATCGAGGATCTGCGCACGCGCGATGCCGATATTGACGGCGACGTTCGTTCGCTGCTGCGTCAGCTGGAAAGCTGATCTTAAAACCCCGGTAAAAGCTGTTGACGGGCGGTGCATATAGGCTGGACAAGCCTGTGCATCGCCTGTTGCCCTGCCTGTGGATAAGCTGTTCATAGGTTGTGGGTTGGGACTTTATGCCTCCGGCGGGCAAAGGGACTTATCCCTTTGCAATCCAGTTAATATCTGCGTTGCGTTTGGGCTTCAGCCGGCAGCATTAATCGCCACCATGGATTTAAAGCCTGCGGCGCCAAATAGCACAAACGCCCAGCTCCGCAGGCATCCTCCTTCTTGCCCTCCCCCTCTGCCTCCCCTAAATCCCGCGCATGACCCCTGAACGCCTGTCCCGCTTCGCCCGCCACATTGTCCTTCCCGAAGTAGGCGGCGTGGGCCAAATGGCGCTCAACGATGCCCATGTGGTAATGATCGGTTGCGGGGGCATCGGCAGCCCTGCTCTGCAATATCTGGCAGCAGCGGGCGTGGGGCGGCTCACGCTGATCGATGATGATCATGTCGAGGCCAGCAACCTGCAACGCCAGACGATCTTTACAACGGGCGATATCGGCACCCCAAAGGCACAGGCCGCCGCCGCATGGGTGGCGCGGTTCGACCCGGACATCACCGTCACCCATCACCAGACACGCATCACGGCGCAGAACGCGGCAGGACTGATCGCTGGCGCCACGCTGGTGCTGGATGGCTGCGATAATTTCGCCACCCGCCTTGCCGTATCCGATGCCTGCCTGACCGCATGCATTCCGCTGACCACGGCCGCCGTAGGCCGTTTTCAGGGCCAGATCGCCAATTTCGCGGGCCACCTGCCGGGCCATGCCTGCTATCGCTGCTTCGTGGGCGAGGCCTTTGACGCGGCCGATTGCGACACTTGCGCGGCCGACGGGGTGCTGGGGGCCTTTGTCGGCATGGTGGCACTGATGGCGGTGCAATCGGCCGTTCGCGTGATCCTGCATGGCGCCGGGATGACGGGGTCTCTGGCCGATCCGCAATGGGGGCGGTTGCATTTGCTCGACGGTCTGGCGCCGTCGTTGCGCACGATCACCATTCCCGCCGATCCGGCCTGCGCTGCCCATTAAACGCGCCGCACACCAAAAAAGCAGGGCCGTCCCAGCCGGACGGCCCTGCTTCCTCCTGCGAGAAAAGCCCGGACGGGTCCATGCCCGCCCGGTGCTTTTCACAAACTCAACAATCTACGACTTGGGTTCTTCCAGCGTGGGATATTTAATGCCCAACTGGTCGAGATAGGTCGGGTATTTCGCCGCGTCGTAGTAATATTTTTCCATCTGCGGACGATATTCCTTCATCGTCTTTTCATTCAGCCAAGTTGCCGCCTTCGGCCCCAGAATCGGGTCATACTTGTCGGTCTTGAGCTGAACGTCGGTGAAGTATGCCTTGGCGTCCGCCACCAGCTTGGGCGTGGTCATCACGTCCAGAATGGTCAGCGCCAAAGCCTTGGCGCCCGCTTCAACGCCCTTATGCGCGATCGGCGTGGCCATCGCCATGGCCGACAGCACGTTGTGGCCGATCATGTTGGGAATATTGGCGGGATAGCGGATCGTGATGGTCGGCACGGTCCACATGATGTCGCCAATGTCGTCCGAACCGCCGCCGATCGAACGGGGCCGATTTTCCGGCGACGACAAATCACCGATCTTGTCCTGCAACGGCTTGACCGTGCGGTGGTTGATCGTCTGCACCGCCTTGGCAAAGGCCTGATCGTCGGCGGTCCACTTGGGCATGCCCACGGCCTTGATATTGGCATAGGCGGCTTCGGCCAGCGGCTTGTTGCCGAAATTGGGCGCGGCATAGCCAAGGATCTGCGAGGTCACCGTCGTGCCGGTCGCCTTGGCGGCGGCCTGCGCGATTTCATTGCCGGTGTTGTACAGGTTGCGCACGCCCGCAAAGCTGCGCTCGCGGAAATAATACCACACGCTGGCCGTTTCGGGCACCACGTTGGGCTGGCCGCCGCCATTGGTGATCACGTAATGCGAACGCTGGGTGATGGGCAGATGCTCGCGGCGGAAATTCCACGCGCTGTCCATGATTTCAACGCCGTCCAGCGCCGAGAAGCCATCCCACGGATCGCCCGCGGCATGGGCGGTCTTGCCCTTGAACGTATATTCGACCGACACCATGCCGTTCATGCCCAATTCGCCATAGGCGGTGCCGAAATCGGAACTGACGTGGTTGAAGATGCAAAGGTCAACGTCCTTGAACATGCCTTCGCGGACATAATAGGCCTTGGTCGCCAACAGTTCTTCGGCAACACCCGGCCAGATCATCAGGCGGCCGGGAATGTGGTTCTTTTCCATCACCTGTTTGGCCGCAATCGCGGCGGCCACGACCAGCGGCATGCCCGAATTATGGCCTTCGCCATGCCCCGGCGCGCCTTCGACCATCGGTTTCTTATACGGCAGGCCCGGCGTTTGCGAGGTGCCCAGCAGATTGTCGATATCGCTGCCCAGCGCGAGGACCGGACCGCCCTCGCCCCAGGTGGCGGTGAAGGCGGTCGGGATACCCGCCACGCCCTTGGTCACCTTGAAACCGTTCTTTTCCAGAATGCCGGTCAGATATTCCATCGTGCGGAATTCCTGAAAACCGGGTTCAGCATAGCTGAACACGGTATCCACCATCACCTGGATATCTTTCTTCTGGGCCTCGACCCCGGCCACAGCCTCGGCCTTCATCTTGGGCGAAGCGGCGGCATTGGCCTGTGTGCTGGTCAGCACGGCGGCCGTTGCCATCAATGCCAGAGTGCAATGTTTAACAAAGCGCATGATTGATCCTTCTTCCGATCAGAAGCCGATCTTGGCCGAGACGCGGACGGTGCGTCCCATGACGTCATAAATGCTGCGGTTGGTCTGGGCATAAGCGGGCACGTTATTGCCGCTGGGGCCGTTGCCGATCAGCACGGGATCCTTGTCGAACAGGTTGCTGACCACAAAGGTCAGCGACGCGTCCTTGACCTTTTGGGTCAGGATCTTGAACTGAACCGAGGCGTCCATATAGCTGGTGCCCTTGATCTTGTTATTGTTGATCGTGCGATACTGGTTATTCGAAACCGGGCACGAGCTGGTGCATTCAATATAGTCGTTGCCGTAAACACCATCCGAGAAGCCGCGATAGACCAGGTTGAAGTTGACCTGACCGACTTCATAAAACGCGCTGATGCGATAAACCCAGCTGGGCGAGCTGAAGCCGCCCGAAAGGCTGCCGCCGTTCACACCGGCATAGTCAACCGGGAAGATCTTATTATCGACGACGTTGGCAATGTAATGCGTCGTCGTGCCGCGCACCGTCAATGTACCGGGCAGGCTGGCGCTGATCTTGGACAAGGGCGCGCGATAGCTTGCCTCGATGTCAAAACCCTTGGCATGCTGGCTGGCAAAGTTAAACGGCTGAATGACGATCGATTGAAGCGTGCCGCCCGAATAGATGATGTTCGAGCAATAAGCGGTCTGACCCGCGGCGCAGAAATCAACGGTGTTCTGGGCCGTGATCGAACCGATCGAGTCCTTGATGTTGATGTCGTAATAGTCAAAGCTGGCCGTGAAACCGGGGATGAAGGGCGGTGTGACAACCGCACCCATCGTCCAAGTATTGGCCTTTTCAGGCTTCAAATTGGTGTTGCCGATTGTGCTTTCCACAAAACCGGTCGAACCCGTTGCCAAAACCACCGTGTTGGTACGGGCGGTCGGCGAAGCAAAGAGTTCCTGAAGATTGGGCGCACGGATGTCACGCGAATAGGTGCCGCGCAGTTTGAACATCGAATTGGCCTGCCACGTCGCGCCCGCCTTATAGGTCACGACGCTGCCGCTGGTCGAATAATCGGTCGCGCGCGCCGCCGCATTGACATTCACGCCCTTGATCAGCGGCAGGTCGATTTCGACGAAACCTTCCTTCACATAGTAATGGCCGGTGTTGGGCAGATAGTTGCCGTAAAGCCATTGGCTGGTGGTGGTGCCATTGGCATTGACGAGCGGCTGGAATTCCGTCGGAACATAGCCGGTGATGCCTTCACGGCGCCATTCACCACCAAAGGCGATGGCCGCCGTGCCGCCGGGCAGCTTGAACAGATCGCCGTTCAACGCCACCGAGGCCACATCCTGCTTGAGCGTCTGATCGCGCCAGGGCTGATTGCCATAGATATAGGCCAGACCCGCCGCCGACGGCCCCGAGGTGCCCACACGGTTGATCGGCACGCAGCCATTGGTCGTATTGGTCAGGCTGGAGCGGCAAACGATCGTGCCGGCCGCAACCCCCAGCGCATTGCCCGCAGGCGCATAGACAGCGTCCTGAGCCAGAGCCATACGGCTCAGATTCCAGGTGTTGGTCAGCTGTTCATGCGACTTGGTTTCGCCATGCTGGAAATAAGCGTCAAATTTCCACTCACGGCCCAACAGGTCAAATTTGCCCTTTGTCCCGACGACATAGCGATAGACGTCGCGCGTGTTATGGCTGCCGGGCACAGGATAACCGGCATTGCTGGTCCCGATCGTGATGGTGTTGGCCGACGAATTGCCCAACGCCGCCGCAACCGTGGGATACATCGATTGGAGATAGGCATTGTCGCCGCGGATCGTCACGCCGGTGCTTGGCGTCTGCTGATAGTAGCTTTCGCCGATATAGCGGTTCCAGCCGAACTGGGCAAAAATCTCGATGTTATTGGTCAGGTCATAGCTGGCGCGGCCAAAGGCGCTGAAACGCGCTTCATCGGGCATAAGCGAGTTGGTGCCGACATGACCGGCCAAGGTGGTCTGGTAATCACCGCCCACCATATAGCCAGAGCTGCTGCGGGCGCCGAAATTGAGCGTTCCCATTTGCCCCGCGCCCAGGAAATACCGACCGATCAGACCGTTGGCGCTCGACAGGTTGGTGCCGGTGATCAAACCGCCCGCCGTATAGGTGGACGGGCCAAAGCCGCTGCCCACAATCCAGCTGGGCTGGCCCGCTGCGGTGTTGGGGTTGGCGATGGTGAAATAGCCGTTTTTGTTCCAATCGCGCGCGATGGTCGAAACGCCGTCCTGCTTTGCATATTCGGTGTTCAGCAAGACATGCAGGCGATCATCAAACGCGCCAAAACCGGCCGAAGCGGAAATCCTGTAATTGCGACCATCGCCATAGGTGGTGATGCCCTGATCCATCCCGATCTTGAAGCCCTTGTACTTCTTGTTCAGGATGAAGTTGACCACGCCGCCCACAGCGTCCGAACCATACTGGGCCGATGCGCCGCCGGTAACGACTTCGACGCGTTCAACCAGATCCTGCGGCACGGTGTTGACGTCGACCACGCCGTTGATGGCGCTGGCCACCGAACGCTGACCATCGATCAGAACCAGCGTACGCGAAGCGCCAAGGCCCCGCAGGTTGACGCTGTTGATACCGGCCAGACCATTCGACAGGCTACCCGATGAATTGGCCGAGGTCGAACCCGTCGTCACGGCGGGCAATTGGTTGACGAAGTTGGAAAGGTTGGCGGGTGCCTGCGCCTTGATATCGGCCGAGGACAGCACGGCCACCGGCGTCGGCGCGGCAAAACCGTCTTTCACAATACGCGTGCCGGTCACGACAATGTCATTGGCCGGTGCGGCTTCTTCCGCCGCCGGCGCCGGTTCATCAGCGGCCAGTGCCGGCGTGGCAACCAACATGGCCAGCACCGAAACGGCGGTTCCACCAAGCCATGCCCTGCGGCCAGCCGATTGCACCATTTCCCTCATCGTTCGATCAATCGCCATGAAAACCCCCTATTGCTTATCTTGCTTCTATCCGGCGACCCTGTTCCCTTGCCGATGCTGTCCACGCCATGCGGACGCCCCGATTTTTTCCAAGTCATGACGACAGGCCGGCCCTGTATTGCCACAACCTCTTTTGGCCGCTTCAACGACCCCCTATTTAAATTCAGAACGGTTGCGACCACACAGACTTGCGCCTGCCTTACAAGATGCCCAATTGATCATTGCAATGCAGCAAATGCTACATGATTACGCCCGATTTTTTCCAATAAATATCACTGATAATCTCATTAATATCGACGCAATCATGCGCAATTGACAAATTTTAGTGAATATTACCAACCCTGTTCATAAAGTCTTGCCCGATTTCCAATCCGGACGAATCACCCCGTTTCACCCCCGCGCTTTGCCGCAAGGCAGCAATGCGCAACGCTCACTTGCCCCGGCAAAAAACCGCAGGCGGAACGTTGCGCTGCGTCACGCGGCGCATGACAAAGCTGGAACGGATCTTGGCCACATGCGGCAGCGTGGCCAGTTCGCTGCGATAAATCCGGTCGTAATCTTCAAAACTTTTGACATGGACCATCATCAGAAAGTCCGTGTCGCCCGAAACAAAGCTGCAGAATGTGACCGAAGGACAGCGCACGACCGCCTCTTCAAATTCGGTCAGCACGGAATCGGATTGTGACAGCAATTCGATGGCCACGATCACCACAATGCCAAGGCCCAGCATCGGCAGATCAAGTTCGGCCGTATAGCCCTTGATCGCCCCCTGCTCTTCCAAAAGCTTGCGCCGACGCGCCGCCGCCGTGGCGGACAGATGCACCCTTTCCCCCAGCATCACGTCCGACATCCGGCCATCTTCGACCAGTGCGTTCATGATGCGAAAGTCTGTGGCATCAAATTCAGTGAGAGTGTTTTCCGTCACGCTGGCCCCTTGAAGTAACGGATTTCCAGAAGAAGCAGGTAAAATTGCCCCGTATTTCGTCAGATAGAGTGCGCCGAGTGTGATAGCTTTGGAAATACGTCAAACTGGCACCTTTGCCCCCAGCCAGTGCTGGCTAGAACATCCTTCACCACAATCGAAAAGGGTCACACGATGAAGCAGGCAAGGGCATGGAGTCTGGCGGGCGCGGCATTGGTCGCGCTGCTGGTGCCGCAAATGGCGATGGCCGACCCGGTTACCGTTTCCAGTACCAAGGACGGCGATCTGTTGCCGGTCAAGGTTGACGCCGATGCCGGCAAGATCCTGATTACCCTGCCCAAAGCCGATGCCGACGGCACGATGGGCCGCTTCCTCTATTCGACCGCCATCCGCAGCGGGCTTGGTTCCGCGCCAATCCGCATTGACCGCGGCATGCTTGGCCCGACGCAGATTCTTGCCTTCCGCCGCATCGGCAAAAAGGTGGCCGTGGTTTACGAAAACCCCCGTTTCCGCGCCACGGGCGAAGCCGCAGTCCAGAACGGCGCCAAGACCAGCTTTCCCTTCAGCACCATCGCCATGCTCGATGTGGTTTCATCCGACGCCAAAGGCACGGTGGTCGATATCAGCCCCTTCCTGACCCGCGACACGATGCGCCTTGCCGATGCGTTGAATCAGGAAGCCAAGGGGTTCCGCCTGTCGGATAATCTCTCCGCCGCCGACCCGACTTCGGTCAAGGTGTTCCCCGACAACATCGAAATGGACGCGGTTCAGACCTTCACCTCGGAAACGCCGGGCCGCGAAGTGGGCAATATTGCCGCCGACGGACGCCAGATCAGCTTTACGATTCGCCATTCGTTGATCCGCCTGCCCGGCCCCGGATTTAACGTCCGCAAATTCGACATTCGTTCGGGCAGCCACGGTTCGCAGGTCTATGACTTTGGCACCCCTCTGGGCGAAGATGTGCAATATCAGCTCGCCAACCATTTCCGCCTCGACAAGGTCGATCCCAATGCGGCCAAGTCGAAGGTGAAGAAGCCGATTGTCTTCTATATCGACAATGCCGCCCCCGAACCGATCCGCGGCGCTTTGGCCAAGGGCGTGGCGTGGTGGAATCAGGCGTTCGAGAGCGCAGGCTATATTGACGCGTTTCAGGTCAAAACCCTGACCCCCGATATCGATCCGCAGGACGCGCGCTATTCCATCGTCAATTGGGGCGACCGCCTGACGCGCAGCTGGTCCTATGGCGGAGGCATCATCGACCCGCGCACGGGCGAAATCATCAAGGGCAATGTCGTGCTGGGCGCGCTGCGCGTGCGACAGGACATGCAGATTTTCGAAGCGCTGGTCGGGGCGGCGCAGGACAACACCGGCACCGGCAATGATCCGGTCAAGGTCTCGCTTGACCGCATCAGCCAGTTGGGCGCGCATGAGGTGGGCCACGCCATCGGATTTGTTCACAATTTCGCCGGATCGACCCAGGGGCGCACCTCGGTCATGGATTACCCCGGTCCGCTGATCGGGCTGAAGGGTGGTAAGATCGACCTGTCCGACGCCTATGCCAAGGGCATCGGATCGTGGGACAAATTCACCGTGCAATGGCTCTATGGCCAGCCCAAGCCGGGGGTGGACGCGGACAAATGGGCCTTTGCTCTGGCCGACGCGGAATTTGCCAAGGGCACGCGTTACATGACCGACATTGACGGTCGCGCCGACGATGGCCCCGCCCCGCATGACAGCATGTGGGACAATGGCGAGGACAAGCCTGCTGAACTGGCCCATATGTTGGCCGTGCGCCGCGTGGCGTTGAACAATTTTGGCCCCGGCGTTCTGCGCAAGGGTGAGGCTTTGTCGGACCTGCGCCGCAAATTCGTGCCGGTCTGGCTCTTGGCCCGTTATGAAGTGGCGGCCACCGGCAAGTGGGTAGGGGGCGTCGATTATGCCTATGCCGTGGCGGGCGACGCCAACAAACCCGCCCTGCCCGTCGCCGCCGCCAAGCAGCGTGCTGCTCTGGCCGCCATGCTCAAGACGCTGTCGCCTGCGGAACTGACCGTGCCGGACAATCTGGTGGGCTGGCTGTCGTCGGGCGTGAACGGGCGCAATGACGCGCAATTCGACACCGAAGTGTTCAACAATGCGGGCGCGGCGGCCTTTGACCCGCTGGTCGCCACCGATGTTGCGGCACAGGTTACGCTCGACAGCCTGCTGGCCCCCACGCGCCTGACCCGCGTCTATATTCAGCAGGCGCGCGATACGGGGCAATTGGGCCTTGGCGAAATGATCGACGCGATCGGCGCGGCAACATGGGAGCATAATGCCACCCCGGTGGAACGCCGCATTGCGCTGCGCGCGCTGCTGTCCGTGGCAAAGGCGCGGCGTGATACGGCCACCCCGGTCGATGTCGCGGCTGTCTTGCAGGAAAAGCTCGATTTGGCTGCGGCCAAACTTGCCGAAGGCTCGGGCTGGGGCAAAACCGTGGCGGCGCTGCTCAAGAATGGCGCGGCGCTGGAAACGGAAATCGGCAAAATGGGCCGCAAGGAGCCCGTCATCCCGCCGGGTATGCCGATCGGTGGCGACACCGGCTGGTTCGACAATTAACCGCTGACCGCCGCTTCGCCCGCGAGGCGGCACAGATCATCAGCCTTCCGGCGCCGCGCCTCATCATCGGGCGCGGCGTCGAGAAGCGGCAGAAAAGCCGCCATGTCCGCGATCAGATCGACGCCCACCCGCGACAGGTCGGGCACGGACAATCCCTTCAAATCATTGGGCTCAAATTTATTGAGGCCCCCGCCATAGACCCGCCCATGCAGGCGCGAGGCCGCCCGCACAGACGGGCTGTTCAGGCAAAGCACCAGCGCCTGATGCAGCAGCGGATCATCCGAAAAGGGATAGATGCCGTGGAAACAGGTGAGGCTGCTCCACCCCGCGGCATTATGGATGAAACGCAGATCCCCGCGCGCAAAGACCGCGCCCCAGATAGGCGCGACCGGCCGCTGCTCCATCCCATACCACGGGCTGCGATGGGCCAGGATATAGCGGGACGGCAACCCCTGCGCCGCCCCTTGGGCGACATAGGCGGCCTCCGCCGGGGTCAATGGATCGGAAAGGTTGAGCAGAAGCCCATCCCCATTCCCGCGCCAAATCAGCCCCCGCACCATCGTCGCCCGCCCGACACAGGGCAGGCAGCGCGCCGGATCGATCCCCAATTCCGCAAGCCTGTCCGCAGAGAGCAGGAAAAATTCATTCGCCCCCGTCGCGATCCCCCGCCGAAACCGCGCCAATTGCGACAGAGGCACAAAGCCGGGGCGATCCTCGCGCCTCTGCCCGCGCAGCAAAGGCTCCCATTTCGCCTCCTTGGCCAAAGTGGCGCGGGGCAGATCGACCCGATTGCCGCCCGCTTCCAATTCCTCCATCGAGGCGGGCCAATCGCCCTCTCCCTGCCAATTCCATCCGTTGATCATGCGCCTTTCTCCAGCAGGAGGATCGAAGCCGTGGTCAGCGCATCGTCAAACACCGGCCCGCCGGAAAACATCACCACCTGTTGCAATCCCCCCGCGCCCAGCAGGAATTGCTTCAACCCACGCGCGAAATTGGCATTCATCCATTCGCCTGGAATCAGGAAGGCTCCTCGTCCGCCGGGACGCAATTGGCACGCCGCCTTGACCACGAAATCGACATAAAGATTGGCCGATTTTGGAATGACAAAGCCCGCCCGCGCGCTGATCGCGGCCCGCAGATCGGCGTGATCGCGCAATTCGCGGTGGCGGATATAGGGCGGGTTCATCACCACACCATCGACCATTTCCCAATCCGCGCTCAGAAAATCCGCATGCCGCACATCGGCCCCGCCCGCATCGGCATGGCGCAGGATCGCCTCGTCCCGTTCATAGGCGATGACCCGCGCCGCCGGACAACGCGCCTGCGCCGCCCGCGTCAACACGCCCGCCCCCATTGCCGGATCAAGGATCAGCGCCGGATCAGCCCCCGCCACCCAATCGGCCATCAAGGCGGCCAATCGCGGAGGTGTAAAGAATTGTCCCAAAGCCTTGCGATGTTGCGGCAAAGCCTGCGCCGCATAGTCAGCCTCGGCCCGGCCATCAGGGATCAGGGCCGCCATCAATCCGGCCCGACAAGTTCCTCCACCCAGGCCGGAACGATCTCTCCCGCCGGGCCGAGCCGCGTTTCATGGAACCATGCCGAACCCTGGCTGCGTTCCAGATTGAGTTCGAGGCAATGCGCGCCCATTTCCCGCGCCAGACGGACAAAACCCGCCGCCGGATAGACCGCACCCGATGTGCCGATCGACACAAAGATATCGCATTGACGCAGCGCATCGTGGATCTCGTCCATGCGATAGGGCATTTCGCCGAACCACACGATGTCGGGGCGCAAGGCGGGGCTGCCGCAGGACGGGCACGCGGGGCGATGAATCAAGCCGTCCGTCCACCCCATCCGTGTGTCGCAATCGGTGCACCACACCGAAAGATGTTCACCATGCATATGGATCAGGTTTTTCGACCCGGCCCGGTCGTGCAGATCATCGACATTCTGCGTCACCAGCGTCACATGGCCATGGTCCCATTCCCGCTCCAACCGGGCCAGAGCATAATGGGCCGCATTGGGCGCCTTGGTCTGGATCGCGGCGCGGCGCATGTCATAGAAACGATGGACCAGATCGGGATCGCGCTCAAACGCTTCGGGCGTGGCGACATCTTCGACGCGGTGCTGTTCCCACAATCCGCCGCCATCACGAAATGTGTCTATGCCGCTTTCCGCGCTGCATCCTGCCCCGGTCAGGATCACGATATTGCCAGTCAAATCCATGACATCCCTATGCCGTAAAGCGGGCGCAACGCCAAGCCAAAGGCTCAGCCCCAAAATACTGGGCCCCAAAAAAACTCTGCCCATCGCGGATGACGCACCGCACAACGACATATTGCAACGCAGCAAAGATTTGTAACGAAACGGCCATTCAACAGATAGGCGGCGAAAACAGATTGTTGAGGCAACCAATTTCCGAATCATGGATTTAGGAGTTACCATGCCTTCCTCAAACCCCATGCGTCGCCACGCCCAGCGCGCGACCACCACACACCGCCCGCTCCGTCATCGCCCTATTGCGGCCGAAAAACGCACCACCCCCACCAATCAGCGCAACGAATTTCGCGGCCGCTTTGAACTGGTCGCCTTTTGCTTGGCGCTCCTGGTATTTATGATAGCCATCGGGCGGCCCGAATGGTTTGAATTGCGGCCCGCCACAGGCTCGTCGGTGGCCATGTATAACGCATCGCAAACCGCAGCCCCCAAAACCCCAGGGAACTGATCCAGCCTATGATCGTCCACACACCGCATACCCTTCGCAGCATTGCCCGCGCGATCAAGACGCCTTTGGTATTGCTCTTTATCTGGGACGTGATCGTCACGATCACCTATTATGTGGTGCCCTTTCCGGCTCCCGGCCTGCCGCTGACCCTGTTCGGCAGCGTTCTGGCGCTGATTTTGGGTTTCCGCTCCACATCGGCCTATCAACGCTGGTGGGAAGGGCGCGGGCTGTGGGGCCTGATGATCAACGCAAGCCGCAACCTGGCGCGCGCATCGCGCAATTTCATGACCGGCGCGCAAGGGCAATCCATGGCCCGCGCCATCGTTTTGCGCCAGATCGCCTATGTCAACGCGCTGAACCATCAGTTGCGCCGCGTCCCGATGACCAGCGACAGCCTGCCCTATATTCCAACCGCCGAGGCGGAAGTGGCGCTGGGCCGGACCAACACGGCCAATGCGCTGTTGGACGCCACCGGCGCGCAGGTGGCGCAGGCCCGTGAACAAGGCATCATCGATACGATTCAGCAGACCCAGATCGAACAGATTCTGGTCGATATCGCCAATTCACAAGGCGGGATGGAGCGGTTGAAGAACACGCCCCTGCCGTCACAATTCCGGCTGTTTCCCACCTATTTTACGCATCTGTTCTGTGTCCTGCTGCCCTTCGGTCTGGTCGAGGCGCTTGGCCCGGCAACCCCGCTGGGTTCGACCGTGGCGGGCATGATGTTCATGGCGGTGCTGGCCATTGGCGATGATCTGGTCGATCCGTTTGCCAATACGCGCCACGACCTGCCGCTGGACACGATGTGCCGGACCATCGAAATCGACCTGCTGCAAGGGCTGGGTGAAAGCGCGCCGAGCGCAATCACCGTCGATGAGGATGGCGTGCTCTGGTAAATGCGATTTGGGTGATTGCGATTTGTGCGGGCCTCGCCCATGAAGCCCGCCGAAAGGAATTACCCCATGACCAGACTGGGAATTATCGGCAGCGGCGGACGCATGGGTCGCGCCATTGCCCAAGCCATCACGGATGCGGGCCACGAACTGGCCGGCGGCGTGGATCGGGACGAGGATGTCTCGCCACTGGTGGCGGCGTCCGATGTGCTGATCGACTTCTCCTCGCCCGCCGCGCTCGAAGGCAATCTGGATGCGGCGGTTGCCGCTGGCGTCCCCATCCTTGTCGGCACCACCGGGCTTGAGGAACGCCACCACTGGCTGCTGGATCAGGCCGCCGACAAAATCCCCGTCCTGCAAACCGGCAACACGTCGCTGGGCGTCAACATGCTGGCCTTCCTTGTCGAGGAAGCGGCCAAGCGCCTTGGCGAGGACTGGGACATCGAGATCGTCGAAACCCACCACCGGATGAAGGTCGACGCCCCCTCCGGCACCGCCCTCCTGCTGGGCGAAGCGGCGGCGCGGGGACGCGAAGTGGGCCTGTCGAACGTCGCCGTACGCGGGCGCGATGGCATCACCGGCGCGCGCGAATCCGGCACCATCGGTTTCGCAGCTCTGCGCGGGGGCAGCGTGGCGGGAGATCACACGGTCCACTTCCTCGCCGATAACGAACGTCTGTCGCTCAGCCATATTGCCGAAAATCGCGGCATCTTTGCACGCGGGGCGGTCAAGGGCGCGCTCTGGCTCGTGGGCAAGCCTGCGGGGCGGTATGGGATGCGGGAAGTTTTGGGGCTTTGATTTAAATGCCTCCGGCGGGCCAAGGGACTCGTCCCTTGGCAATCCCGGTACTGTCGGCGTTGCGTTGACGCTTCAACGGAATGTATCGAACGCAATGTTTGAATATTAAAGCCTGCGGCGCTTTTGGCCCAAGTTCGCCGCGCCGCAGGCTTTACCTCATCAACCATCCACCTCCCCATAACGGGATTGCAAAGGGCCCCCGCCCTTTGCCCGCCGGAGGCACCTCTTGCCCCCCGCCCCTATCCAAGCCATACCCGCCCTCATGAAATCCGCCGACATCTTCGAATTCTACCGCCGCCTTGCCGAGGCCAACCCGGACCCGCAGACGGAACTGGAGTTCGGCAACACGTATCAACTGCTGGTCGCCGTCACGCTGTCAGCGCAAGCGACCGATGTCGGCGTCAACAAGGCGACGCGGGCGCTGTTCGAAATCGTCAAGACGCCGCAGGACATGCTCGATCTGGGCGAGGATGGCCTCAAGGATCACATCAAGACGATCGGCCTGTTCAACTCCAAGGCCAAGAATGTGATGGCCATGGCCGAAATCCTCGTGCGCGAGCATGGGGGCGAAGTGCCGGCCGACCGCGACGAACTGGTCAAACTGCCCGGCGTGGGGCGCAAGACGGCCAATGTGGTGCTCAACTGCGCCTTTGGGGCCGAGACCTTTGCGGTCGACACCCATATCTTCCGCGTGGGCAACCGTACCGGCCTGGCCAAAGGCAAGAACGTGGATGCGGTCGAGCGCAGCTTGGAAAAGAAAACGCCCAAGCCGTTCCGCGTGGGGGCGCATCACTGGCTGATCCTGCACGGGCGCTATATCTGCAAGGCGCGGGGGCCGGAATGCTGGCGCTGTCCGGTGGAGGATCTGTGCAAGTTCAAGGATAAGGTTTTGGAGAAGAAGGGGAAGAAGTAAGTGATGCGAGGGATTGTTTTCGTGAGCCGATTTGTCGAGACAAATCGGTTGGCCCCTCGCGCTCTCGTTACTGCCTTCGTTGCGCCACGGGTTCGCCGTTAAGTGTCGGACGCGCCCTTCAAATGATAAAGCCTGCGCCGCAGGCTTTCAATCATCATCCAAACCTATCCGGCCCCCATTATCGGGATTGCAAAGGGCCCTCGCCCTTTGCCCGCCGAAGGCGAAAACCCCTTACTGGTTCGGGTCCAAATGCAACCCCTTGCGCCCATGCTCAACCGTATCATGCGGCGCCTCGGCCAAGGGCGCATCAGGGTCGAGCGGCGGCTGCAACATGCCTTCGGCGCGGCATACGACGGCGGTGGCGACGGCATTGCCGAACACGCTGGTCGCCGAACGGCCCATGTCGAGGAATGTGTCGATGCCCAGCAAGAGCGCCACGCCTTCGACCGGCACATGGAACTGGTTGAGCGTGGCGGCGATGACGACGAGGCTGGCGCGCGGCACGCCCGCAATGCCCTTGGACGAGACCATCAGCGTCAGGAGCATCAAAACCTGCTGTTCCAGGCTCAGATGGATGCCGTAAGCCTGTGCGATGAAGAGCGAGGCGAAGCTGGTGTACATCATCGACCCGTCGAGGTTGAACGCATAGCCCAGCGGCAACACGAAACCCGACACACGGCGCGGCACGCCAAAGCGGTCCAGCGCCTCGAACATACGCGGCAGCGAAGCATCGCTGGTCGCGGTCGAGAAGGTGATCAGCACCGGTTCGCGCACATAGCGCATCAGCAGGAAAATCTTCTTGCCCAGGAACAACGCGCCCGCAGCAATCAGGATCAGCCACAATATGCCAAGCCCGGCGTAGAACTCACCCGCCAGCACGCCATAGGTGACGATGATGCCCAGACCCTTTTGCGCCACGATCGAGGCGGCGGCACCAAACACCGCGATGGGCGAAACCGCCATCACATAGCCGGTGACCTGCAGCATCATCTGCACCACCGCTTCGGCGAATTCGACGACGATTTTGCCCTTTTCACCAATCGCGCTGAGCGCCACGCCGCAGAACACCGAGAAAAGCAGGATCTGAAGCACATTGTTGGTGGCCATCGCCTCCAGCGCACTGGTCGGAAAGATTTCCAGCACGAAGTGACGGACGGTCAATTCCTTGGTCGCCAGATCGACGCCCGCACTGGCCACCGCATTGACGCCCACGCCCGGTTGCCACCAATTGACCAGCACCATGCCCAGCAGCAGCGAGATAAAGCTGGCCGAGAGGAACCATGCCATCGCCTTGGCCCCGATACGGCCCAGCGCGGTGGAATCGCCCATGCCCGCAATGCCGGTGATGATCGTCGATGCGATCAAGGGCGCGATGATCATCTTGATCAGATGCAGGAAAACATCGGGCAAAAGCTTGAGATAATCAGCCCATGCCGCCAGCAAAGGATCAGCCGGATCATAGGACGAATGCAGGACATAGCCCAAGCCTATGCCCAAAATCAGGCCCAGAATCAGGAATTGCGTCAGACGCTGGCGCATCTTGGAAAATCTCCGAAAATAAAACTCGCGGCTAGCAACCCCCGCGCGCGCGGGCAATTGCGCCGGATAGCGTATCAGGCGCGTTTCAGTCCGGCCCGCGTGATGCGGGCATAGATGCGGGTCAGCGCTTCCAGATCGGGAATCGCGACCGCCTCGTCCTTCTTATGCATCGTGGCGTTGCACAGGCCAAATTCGATGACCGGCGCCAGAGCTTTGAGGAAGCGGGCATCCGACGTCCCGCCGCTGGTCGAAATTTCGGTTTCAAGGCCGGTTTCAGCGCGGATCGCATCGACCACCATCGCCGAAAATTCACCCGGAGGCGTCAGGAACGCCTCGCCCGAAATGACGGGACGAACGCTGGCGCCATGCTTTTGTCCAATCTCGCGCACCATTTGCGACAGGCTTTCGCCCGTGTGCAGATCGTTGAAACGGATGGAAATGCGCGCGCTGGCTTTTTGCGGGATCACATTGGTGGCCGGATTTCCGCAGGCGATGTCCGTCACTTCCAGATTGCTGGGCTGGAACCAGTCGGTGCCATTGTCCAGCGTGATCGCCTTCAATTCCGAAAGCATCGCCACCAATCGCGTGATCGGATTATCGGCCAGATGCGGATAGGCGACGTGGCCCTGTTGACCCTCGACCTCGATCCACATGTTGACGCTGCCCCGGCGGCCGACCTTGATCATGTCGCCAAGCCGGTGAACGCTGGTGGGTTCGCCCACAAGGATCAGGTCCGGCTTGATGCCTTGGGCGCGCATATGGTCGATGAGTTTCACCGTGCCATAGGTCGCCGCGCCTTCTTCATCGCCGGTGATGATCAGGCTGATCGTGCCTTCGTCCTGCGCAATATCGTGCAAGGCGGCGATAAAGGCGGCCACCGAACCCTTCATATCCACCGCGCCGCGTCCATAGAGCAATTCCCCACGCCGTTCGGGGGCGAAGGGGGCGGTGCTCCACCCCTCACCCGGCGGAACGACATCGACATGGCCGGCATAGGCGAAATGGCGGCTGCCCTCTGGCCCCTTGCGCAGGGCAAAGAGGTTTTCGACCGGGCCGTCGGGCGCCTCGCCCACGACCTGACGAAAGATGTCAAAGCCCAGCGGGGTCAGCATTTCTTCGAGGCAGTCGAAAACCAGCCCCGTCGCAGGCGTCACGCTGGGGCAGGCAATCAGCGCCTCGGCCAATTCGGTCACACCGGCGCCGGGCCGGACCAACTCGCTCTTCACCATGTCATTCATAGCCAATCGCCTAGCAAATGCGCCGCCAAGGGCAAGCGGAGTTTGGGCCATTCGTCTTGCTTGCCGTGCTGGGATTGCGCTCGTAAGCTTGACCCTTGCCGCGCATGGCGATGGGGGCCAATTGACACGATGACGATCAACTGGCTGGAATTTGCGCTTGCCGTGCTGGTGATCGAACTGACACCGGGGCCGAATATGGCATGGCTCGCCGCGCTCAGCCTGGCCGAAGGTCGTCGGGCCGGATGGGTGGCGACGGCGGGCATTGGCATTGGCCTTGCGCTCAATGCGATGCTGGCCGCGCTGGGCTTGGTCGAATTGCTGAGCGCACGACCGGGGCTGCAATCGGGGCTGCGATGGGCCGGGGTGGTGCTGATGCTCTATCTGGCGGTACAGGCGTGGCGCGATTCGGACATGGGCGGATCGGATGTGCAAAGCGGCGGCATCGCGCGCCATTTTGCCTCTGGCCTGTTGGTCAATCTGTTCAACCCCAAGGCCTTGCTGTTCTTTGTCGTGGTGGTGCCGCCTTTTCTGGGCGGGGGGGCGCCCACCCTGCCCCAGGCCATGGGCTTTGCCGCGATCAGCGTGGGGCTGGCCACCGCGGTCCATCTGGCCATTGTTGCGGGCGGGGCCAGAGCGCATGGCCTGATCAACAACCCGCGACGGATGGTCAAGGTCCGGCGCGTGATGGCGCTGATCATGCTGGGCGTGGCGCTCTGGCTCGCCAGCGGCGCTTTAACCTAGCGCCTTGTCCAGCTCCTTGGCCAGACGCAGCCCGCCCTGAAGCAGGCGCTGGCTGACAATGGGCAGGTCTTTTGCGATGGCTTCGTCGCTGATGGTGACATCCTTGGAGGTCTTTTCCTCGGCATTGACGACATGGCCGAAGGCCTGCGGATAGACTGTGTCATGCGCGATCTGCCAGCTTTCCTGCGCCCAATCGGCAATCCCGCCAGTCGCGATCTGATCCTTTTCCGCCGCGCTATAGGCACGGATCGCGGGCAGTTTGCCAGCCTTCTGGGCGCGGATGACAAGGAAATTGTCCCACATCCAATGCAGGTTCAGCGTACCCGGCTTGGGGTTTACAACCGTGGGCGGCGTGGTGTTGATGATATAGGGTTCACCGGGCAGATTGGTGACGATCACCCCATTGCCGCCCGCATCATGGGCATGTTCGGCGGCGTGCAGCGGTTGGTGCAAGTCACCCAGGATATGGCTCAGGAAGGCCAGAGCTTCGAGGCGCTGGGCCGCGGGCAGCTTTTTATCGGCCAGAATGCGTTCAAAGCGGGTGATCTGATAGGTGGCGCATTGGCCGCCGCTGCACTGGGCCTTCATGTCGAAAGCGGGCGCGGTGATGTCACCATCATGATAGTGCCAGGGGAACGTATGGCCCCAACGCCAGCTTTCACTGCGCAGGCAGTCGGGCCAAGTCGCCGCATCGCCCAGTGAATGGACCGGACATTGCGTCGTGCCCAGCCCGGCCTGCGCCTTGAGCAGAGCAGCAATCGCCGCCTTGGTCTTGGGGCTGACATTGGCCAGCGCGATGTTGGCGATCGTGCGGTGGCCCAGATCGCCCCATGCCATCGCGGGCGAAGACGCCGCCAGACCGATTGCGGCCACACCAGCGGCCAGAAGCTTCAAACTTTTGCGAAACATGGGGTAAGCGACCTCTTCAGGAGAAACTTACCCCAATGTTAGCGTCGGTTTGTGACAGGCGTAAAGCTTAAAGCTCGGCGTCGGCCAGAACAGCGGCGCGCACCTCGGCAATGCCAAGGCCGGTTTCGCTGCTGGTGATCATCACTTCGGGGAAAGCGGCCGAATGTTTGCGCGCCTCGGCCATGACCTTGGCATGGACATCGGTCAATTCGCTGGCCTTGACCTTGTCCGCCTTGGTCAGGATCAGGCGATAGCCCACCGCCGCCCCGTCAAGCATTTCCATCATTTCCAGATCGGGCGGCTTCACGCCATGCCGGCTGTCGATCAGCACCAGCGCGCGCTTCAACACCACGCGCCCGCGCAGGAAATCGCGCACCAGCTTCTTCCACTGCTCCACCACCTTGGGCGGGGCCTTGGCAAAGCCATAGCCGGGCATGTCGACCAGACGGAAATCGGGAATTTCGCCCAGCGTTCCACCCACGTCGAAAAAGTTCAACTCCTGCGTGCGCCCCGGCGTGACCGAGGTGCGCGCCAGAGACTTGCGCCCCGTAATGGCGTTGAGCAGCGAGCTTTTGCCCACGTTCGACCGTCCCGAAAAGGCGATTTCAGGCACCACCGGATCGGGCAGGAATTTCAGCGCAGGGGCCGAAAGCAAAAAGTCGATGCGCCCGGAAAAAACCTTCCGGGCGCGCTCGATCAATTCCAGTTTTTCTTCTTCGTTCACTTTTTCTTATGCGCCGCCGCTTCGACGATGGCGCGCTCCTTATCGACATTCTTCTTCAAGTCAGGATGCCGTGCGTACAGATACTTCTGCTGAGCAATGGTCAGAAGGTTCGAGGTGATCCAGTAAACCAGCAGGCCCGAAGCAAAGGGTGCCATGATGAACATCATCATCCACGGCATGATGCCCATCACCTGCTGCTGTGCAGGATCGGGAGCGGCCGGTTGCAGCTTGAACTGAAGCCACATGGTGATGCCCAGAATGACCGCCAGCACGCCGATCGCCAAAAAGCTGGGCGGATCAAACGGCAGCAGGCCGAACAGGTTGAGGATATGCTTGGGATCGGGCGCGGAAAGGTCGGTGATCCAAAGAGCGAAAGGCTGGTGACGCATGTCGATCGACACCATCAGCACCTTGTACAGCGCAAAGAACACCGGGATCTGAAGGAAGATCGGCAGACAGCCCGCCAGCGGGTTCACACCCTCTTCCTTATAGAGCTTGAGCGTCTCTTCCTGCAGCTTGGCCTTGTCGTCCTTATAGCGTTCCTGCAGCGCCTTCATCTTGGGCTGGATCGCCTTCATGGCGGCCATGCTGGCAAACTGACGCTGGGCGACGGGGAACATGATACCGCGCACGATGCCGGTCAGCAGGATGATGGCGACGCCAAAATTGCCCACAAATTTGAACAGCGAACGCAGCAGCCAGAAGATCGGCTTTTCAAACCAGCGGAACCAGCCCCAGTCGATGGCAAGGCTGAAACGGGTCACGCCCTGCGCTTCATACTTGTCCAGCAGCAGGCTTTCCTTGGCGCCCGCAAACAGACGCGTGGCGCGACCGGCGGTCTGACCCGGCGCAACAACCTGCGGCTGATAGATAAGGTCGGCGCGGAAAAGCTGGTTGCCAAGGCTGCGATAATCGCCCGTCGCAGGGGCCGCATCAGGCACCAGCACGCTCATCCAGTAAATGTCGGTAAAGCCGATCCAGTTGGTCTTGCCTTCCGGGTTGACCTGACCCTTTTCGGCAACATCCTTGTAATTGACGCCAAAGTTCACCGCTTCATCATAGGCGCCGAACGGGCCGGAATGAATGTTCCACGAATCGACGCTGGCGGTCTTTTCGGTGCGGCGAATGAGGCCAAAGGGCTGCACGCTCACCGGCGCGGGGCCGGCGTTCTGCACGGCCTGCTTGGCGGTGATCATGTAATCATCGTCAATGGCAAAGGTGATGGTAAAGGTCTGGCCCGTGGTGTTGGCCCAGCTCAAGGTCACAGGCGTCTGCGGCGTCAGCTTGGCGCCAGCAGGCGCGGTCCACACGGTGCTGCCATTGGGCGTCGCCACGCCCTGACCCACCCAGCCCAATTGAGCAAAGTGTTCAGCAGGCGTACCGGCGGGGCTGAACAGGCGCACCGGGGCGCTGTCCTTGTCCACGGTCTGCTTGTGACGGTTGAGCGAAAGGTCATCGACCACCGCGCCGACCAGATTGATCGAGCCCGACAAGCCCGGCGCTTCGACCTTTACGCGGCCACCGGCATTCAGATCGGCATTGAGCGCCTTGGCCTCAATCGCCTGATCCACAACGCTGCCCAGACCGCCTTCGCGGGTCGGCTTCGCGCTGGCCGCAGGCGTGGGCGACGCGCTGGCGGCGACCGGCTTCTTGCCCATATCAGGGTAAAAATAGCGCAGGCCCGCATCCCAGCCGAACAACAACAGCCCGGTCAGAAGCATGGCAATAATCAGATTGCGCTGGTTACTCACGCGTGTTTCCCCAATGGATATGTCAAAATTACTGGTTCAGGGCACCGGATCATAGCCGTGCCCGCCCCAAGGATGGCAGCGCAATAGACGCTTCACCGTCAACCATCCACCCTTAATCGCGCCATGTTTTTGCAAGGCTTCGATCGCATAGGCCGAGCAGGATGGCGAATAGCGGCAGGTGGGCGGCATCATCGCGGATGGTCCCCATTGCCACAGGCGGGCTATGAAGATCAGCACATATTTCACGCGGCAGGCTTCCGGGGGCCTTTGCCGCGGCCAAAGGGTTTTCCGCCCTTGGGACCGCGGGGTGCATCGCCCTTGCCCGATCTGGCGCGATCCAGCGCGACCAGCAATTCCTTGCGCAACAAGGCAAAATCGCGCTCCACTCCGCCCTCGCGACCGATCAGAACATGGTCATGCCCCGCCAATC
This sequence comes from Novosphingobium sp. Sphag1I, assembly GCF_056279125.1. Lineage (NCBI taxonomy): Bacteria > Pseudomonadati > Pseudomonadota > Alphaproteobacteria > Sphingomonadales > Sphingomonadaceae > Novosphingobium > Novosphingobium sp. Sphag1I. The sequence goes on from NZ_JBWBQS010000009.1 coordinate 122,350, forward strand.
CATGTTCAGGCAGAAGTTCGCGCACCAAGGCACGAAAGCGGCGCTTCATCCGGTTGCGGACGACGGCATTGCCGATCTTTTTCGTGACCGTGATGCCAAAGCGCAAACCCGCGCCATCATTGGGCCGGGCCAGCAGGACAAAGCCGGGCCGCGCCACGCGCAAACCCTTATTCGCCGCCAGAAAATCGGAACGTTTGGTCAGAACGCGCAGCTTGGCAAGCACGGCGCCTATCTCAGGCAACGCGATGCCTTCAGGCAACGCGATTCCTTCAGGCAACGCACAAGGGGCCGAAGGCAAGGCCTCCGACCCCTTTGCACTATCTGTCACGATGTTTTCGCCTGCCACCGAATCAGCCCCGGCAATCAAGCGAACCGGCCCGGCGCGGGGATTGCTCCCCACCGGGCCAGATCATCAGGCCGACAGATTCTTGCGACCGCGCGCACGGCGGGCACGCAGCACCTTGCGGCCACCAACCGTGGCGGTGCGGGCGCGGAAGCCGTGACGACGGGCGCGGACAAGCCGGCTGGGCTGGAAAGTGCGCTTCATGGTCTAAACCCTCAAAATATGCTCGGCGCTGTGCAGCGCGGATAAAACGGTCCACCCCACCGATCCCGATGAGGCGTGAAGCGGCGCCAGTATGGGAAGTGCGCCCCTGAGTCAAGGGATTCGCGTTGTGTCCCATCATGACATTTCCGCCCCGGCGCTTTTCCCCTCGACAAGCCTGTCTTTACGCACAAATACTTGATCAGGGAAAGTCACATGGGGGTTCATAGCATGGTCGCGCTGGTCCAGACAGTCGCCTATCTGGGGCTTGAAGCGCGCGCGGTCGAGGTGCAGTGCCAATTGGCCCCCGGTCTGCCCGGCTTTACGGTCGTCGGCCTGCCTGACAAGGCGGTCAATGAAAGCCGTCAGCGGGTTCAGGCCGCGCTGACCGCGATGGGCCTGGCGCTGCCGCCCAAGCGGATCACGATCAATATGTCGCCCGCCGACCTGCCCAAGGAAGGGTCGCATTACGACCTGCCCATTGCCTTGGCGCTGCTGGCCGCGATGGGGGTGACGGATGGCGAGCAATTGGGCGATTTCCTCGCCGTTGGGGAATTGTCGCTGGATGGGCGGATCGCCGCCTCGCCCGGCGTGCTGCTGGCCGCGCTCCACGCCAGCGAGCGGGAATTGGGACTGATCTGTCCGGCAGCGCAAGGTGCCGAAGCCAGTTGGGCCGCCGGTGTCCCCGTCATCGCCCCGCCCGATCTGGCCAGCCTTCTGGCCCACCTTAAAGGCACGCAGGCCCTTTCGCCCCCCGCCCCCGGCCAAAGCACGCCAAGCGTGCCGGGCCCCGATCTGCGACAGGTCAAAGGGCAGGAGACCGCACGCCGAGCGCTGGAAATCGCAGCCGCGGGTGGACACAATCTGCTGATGGTCGGACCACCGGGAGCGGGCAAATCGCTGATGGCGGCCTGTTTGCCCGGCATCCTGCCCGACCTGACCCCGGCCGAGGCGCTGGAGGTTTCGATGATCGCCTCGGTCGCCGGAACGTTGGAAGGAGGGCGCATCAGCCGCGCCCGCCCCTTCCGCAGCCCGCACCATTCCGCCAGCATGGCCGCCATGACCGGCGGCGGATTGCGCGTCCGTCCGGGCGAGGTTTCGATGGCGCATCTGGGCGTCCTCTTTCTTGACGAACTGCCCGAATTTCAACGCGCCGTCCTCGATTCGCTGCGTCAACCGCTGGAAAGCGGCGAGGTGACCGTGGCCCGCGCCAATGCGCATGTAACCTTTCCCGCGCGGGTGCAATTGATAGCGGCGATGAACCCATGCCGTTGCGGCCATCTGGGCGATCCGGGGCTGGCCTGTTCACGCGCGCCGCGATGTGCGGGGGATTATCAAAGCAAGGTTTCCGGGCCGCTGCTGGACCGCATAGACCTGCATGTCGAGGTGGAGGCGGTGCGTGCCATCGATCTGGCGCAGGCATCCGTGGCCGAGAGCAGCGCGCAGGTCGCCGCGCGGGTCCATTCGGCGCGCCAGCGGCAAACCGCGCGCCTGAAAGGAACCATGATGCGCAGCAATGCCGATCTGGACGGCGAAACGCTGGACCGCTTTGCCACGCCCGACAGCGATGGCATGAAATTGCTGATCCGCGCCGCCGAAGCGATGAACCTGACGGCGCGCGGATACACACGCATTCGTCGTGTTGCGCGCACCATTGCCGATCTGGCGGGGGCGGAAACCGTGTCGCGCGCCCATGTCGCCGAGGCGCTTTCCTATCGCCGCCAACCGCCACGGGCTTAGGTCGGGATTAAAGCTTGGTTATATGTGATTTCACTATTGGAAGCGGTTGCAACGCCAGATATCCCAGATTAATAGCGGATTAACGTCGCCAAATTGGGGAAAGTCAGCAAACATATGAAACCATTTGGTTTAATTCGCTGCCTCATGTTGCCACATGCCCCGAATCGTCGCAAAGTGCGGCGGACCGACAGTCACCAATATATTGGTAATTGCGTGCATTGCGGCGCGCCTATCAAACGGATCAAACGTGACAAGTGGGGACGCGATTGGGCGCGTACATTCGGACTTGGCGGCAAAAGCCATGCGCCGGACACACCGCTGGACGATGAGATTTGATCAAGGCGCGGCTGGCGCCGGGGCTACTCGGCGCACGCTGATGACCTTGACCGGTTGGGCCAGCATCTGACCTTTCATAAAGCCTTCGCCCGCATCCGGATCGATGGGTTGATCCCAGATCTGGCGCACGACATCCATGCCCGACACCACATGGCCAAAGGCGGCATAGCCCGCCTGCCCCTCTGGATCGGTGGATTGCGGGTTGGCGTCCAGCCCTTCGATATCGGACAACAGGATCGAAAAGTCCCCGGTTGCCGTGCCCGGCGCCAGACGCGCCAGCGAAATCGCACCCGCCTTGTGCAGCACGCCGGTCTGGCTGGTCGGCTCATGGGCGATGGGCGGGAAAGTCTTGCGCGGATCACCCCGCACGCCCGCCTGAATCAGGCCATTGGGCTGTTCACCCCATTTGAGATGCATCGCCCGGTAAAACACGATCCCGTCAAAGCGCTTATTATCGACATAGCGCATGAAATTGGCCGTGCTGATCGGCGCGTGTTTGCCATCCAGTTCCAGCGTGATCGTGCCAAGTTCCGTGACCATCGCCACAGTTTCAGTGTCATGCAAAGGCTGGGGCGGCACTTCCTTGACCACCGCGGGCTTTGGCGGGGCCTTGCGCACGGGGGCGGCATAGGCTGGCGTGGCGATCAGGGCGGCGGCAAGGGCGAATCGGAACAGCATGGGCGCAGGTTAAAGGGGGATAGATGCGAGGGTCTAGACCCTCGCGCTCCCTTTACTGTCTTTGTTGCGCATGAAGTTCAGCGTTTTATGCCCGACCCAACGTTCGAATTTTAAAGCCTACGGCGCCCATCCAAGCGCCCCATCCGCGCCCCAGGCTATCAATCCAATGGGCATGGCACCAAGCTCATAGCCCGCCCCCCATAAAGGGATTGCAAAGGGCCCCCGCCCTTTGCCCGCCGGCGGCAAAACCTTACAACAACCCCCGCGCCTTCAAATCCGCCTCCAACGCCTCTGCGCCATCAACGAAATGATGCACATGCCAACCCAGCGCGCGGGCGGCGGCAATATTGTCGGCATTGTCGTCGATGAAGAACATCTCTTCGGGCGCATGGCCAAAACGCCGCGCGGCCAGTTCAAAGATCGCCGCATCGGGCTTGATCATGCGTTCGTGCCCCGACACCACGATATCGCGGAAATGGTCAAGCACCGGGAACGTCGGCCGGAACATCGTCCATGCATCCACGCCGAAATTGGTAATCGAATAGAGCGGCACCCCCCGCGCATCCAGCGCCCTCACAATATCATGCGTACCATCAATCGGCCCCGGCACGCATTCCAGCCAGCGCGGCGCATAAAGTTCGATCAGCTCACGCTCTTGGGGATATTGCGCCGACAGTTCGGCAATCATCTGGGCAAAGGGTACGCCCGCGTCATGCTGGGCATGCCATTCCTCGCTCACCACCTCGCGCAGGAACCATTCGAGGCGATCGGCATCCTCGATCAGCTTTTCATAAAGCCCCGCGATTCGCCATTTCACCAGAACGCGGCCGATATCGAACACCACCACATGGGGCTGCTTGTCGCTCATTCCATTCCTCCGATTCGCGTGCCCGATTCGCATTGCTGCAACCATCCGGGCGTCCAGACGCAGCAAGCCCGCCATCGCGCTGGGCGGTGGCGGGCTTGCAAGCTTACCCGTGGAAGGCGGGGCAAAACCCCAGCCAACCGCGCATCAATTAGCCCTGACGAGCCTTGAAACGCTTTTGGGTCTTGTTGATGACATAGGTGCGGCCGCGACGACGGATCACGCGGTTATCCCGGTGACGGTCCTTCAGCGACTTGAGGCTGTTACGAATCTTCATGACAAATCCCTTTGCCCGAACCGACCGGGCCGAAAATTGAACCGCGCCGATAGGCTGCGCTTGTGGCAAAGTCAACCTTCGCCGCGAATTTCCGTCAGCTTACGCTCCCAGGCGACGGCATGACCGACAATAAGGTCAAGATCAGCATATTGCGGCACCCATGGCACGGTGGCCTTGATACGCGCATTGTCCGAAATCAGCGAATCGGGGTCGCCCGCACGGCGCGAACCCAACACCCGGTTGATCTTCATATTGGTCACCCGGTCGACCGCATCCAGAACATCCAGCACCGAAAACCCGCGCCCATAGCCCGCATTCATGGTCAACGAGCGCTCCGGCTGCTCTATCAACGCCTCCAGCGCCAGAACATGCGCATTGGCCAGATCCGAGACATGGATATAGTCGCGTACGCCCGTACCGTCAGGCGTGTCAAAATCGGTGCCGAACACGCCCACGCTCTCCCTCTTGCCCAGCGCCGCCTCGACCGCCACCTTGATCAGATGGGTCGCGCCCGCCGTGCTTTGCCCGGTGCGCCCCTTGGGGTCCGCCCCCGCCACATTGAAATAACGCAGCGCGCAATAGTTGATCGGATGGGCCGCCGCCACGTCCTTGAGCATGATTTCGGTCATCAGCTTGGACATGCCATAGGGATTGATCGGATTTTTCGGCGTATCCTCATTCACCGCCGCCACGTCGGGAATGCCATAGGTGGCCGCGGTCGAGCTGAAGATGAAATGTTTGACCCCACCCTTAACCGCCGCCTCGATCAGGGCGCGGCTTTTGGCAGTGTTATTGTGATAATATTTCAGAGGGTTTTCCACCGATTCGGGCACAACGACCGAACCGGCAAAATGCATGATCGCGCCAATTTTCTGCTCATCAATAATGCGGGCCATCAAACCCGCATCCTCAATATCGCCCTGATAAAAGGGAACGCCATCGGGCACCGCGAAACGAAAACCGGTGACCAGATTGTCGATAACAACGACATCCCACCCCGCATCTTTCAGCGCGAGTACCGCATGGCTGCCAATATAACCCGCCCCGCCAGTGACAAGAACGGGAAGTTTGCTGATCTTTGCGTCTGTCATGAATGATGTCTCTAGCACGATCATATGGAGAGTAGATGAAATTCTACGCCATTTTCATCGGAAATCTCTGGCAAAAATGGACATGGGTCGCGTCGGGGTTCATCAACGCGCAATCTGCGATAGCCTAGCCTCTGGCCCAAGGGGCACAGGTTCAATCGCAATTGCTGCACGCCGAATTGCTACAAAGGTCGCACCATCCATGAAGCCGATCCATTCCGGAAAATTTCCTGCTGTCCTGCTTGCTGTCACAGCTCTTGTCTGTGCGGCCAACCCCGCCATGGCCCAACCCGGTTGGGGCGGCATGGGCGGATATGGCGGCTGGGGCGGTTACGGTGGCGGGTTTGGCGGCGCATCGCGATTGCAAACCCCGCGCGATGATCGCGAAGGCCGGATCGATTCGGAACGGTTTCTGGCCGATGGCGCAATCCCGCAACTGGGCCACGGGCGAATCACCTTGCGCACGATGCCCGGCACCACCGCGTCCGACCGCGAACAGGCGACATTCGAGGCCGCCGTCGTCGATCAACTGGCCAAGGCCGGTTATGACACGACCGGCCCCGATGGTGACGGCGGACAGATCGTGGAAATCACCGTGATCCGCGACCAGCTTGAAGCCGCCGAGGAAAAACGCAGCCCCATTTCGGGCAGCGCGACCATGGGCGTGTCCAATCGCGGATCGATGATGGGCCTTGCCCTTGCCTATGACGGGACAAAGCCGCGCGGCGCGCTGATCATGACCAATATGGAAATCCGCATCCGCGACCGCGCCTCGGGCAAGGCGCTTTATGAAGCCCGCGCCCGCATCGCCACGCGTGAAGGCACCAAGGCGGCCAGCGATGATGCCGTTTCGGTCCGCCTCGCCGGGGCGCTGTTTGAACGCTTCCCCTCGTCATCAATCGCGGCGCGCTGATATAGGTACTTGCATCGGGCCACACATGGGGCCACCACCGGCCTCATGATGCGCCTTTTCAAGACTCTTGGCCCCCTGATGCTGGTATCGACCGGACTGCTTTCGGGATGCGCGGTTCCGGTCGGCCCGGTGGAGGTTTCACGCTTTCACGTCGCCGATGTTTCGCCCCTTGGGCGCGGCACAATTGCGGTTGTTCCGGGCGCCGGCGCCGATGGCGCCAGCCTGGAATGGCAATCCTATCAAACCGCCGTCGAAAGTCAGTTGACCGGGCTTGGCTATACGATTGTCCCCGCCGACAGCGCGGGCCAGATCGCCGCGATCCGGTTGGTACGCAGCACGTTTGACCCGTCCGCCGGACGCAGCCCTGTGGGCGTCAGTGTGGGTGCTGCTGGCAGCAATTACGGCACCGCAGGCGGCATTGGCATCACCATCCCCATCCGCACCGGATCAAGCCAGCGCACCGCCACCGATTTGATCGCCGTGATCCGCGACCGCGCCACGGACAAGGCCCTGTGGGAAGGCCGCGCCAGCTTTACCGTTTCCAGCACATCGCCTCTGGCCCAGACCCAACTGGCCGCGCCCAAACTGGCGCAGGCGCTGTTTTCCGGATTTCCCGGCCAATCGGGCGAAACCGTCCGCGTTCCCTAGAGTATAGACCATGAGCCAATTTCCCATCCACATCGACACCGCCTTTGATTCGGGCAACATCAACGTGCTGTCCATCGACGGCGCAGAGGCCAAGTTGGCCATCCACCGCGATGCGCACAGCGACTTTTTCCAATGGTTCCACTTTCGAGTGTCGGGCGTGGCGGGGCGCGAATTGGTGCTGCGCATCACCGGATTGAACGCAGCGGCCTATCCCGGCGGCTGGGCCGACTATCAGGCGCGCTTTTCCGAGGACCGCGATTACTGGGGCCTTGCCCAGACCTCGTGGGACGCCAAAGCCGACAATGGAACGCTGACCATCACCCATACGCCCGATGGCGAAATCTGCTGGTTCGCCTATTTCGCGCCCTATTCGATGGAGCGGCACCACGACCTGATCGCGCAAGTGGCGGGCGAACCGGGGGTCATCTATCGCCGCCTTGGCACCAGCCTTGATGGACAGCCCATCGATTGCCTGACCATGGGCGAAGGGCCGGTGCAGATCTGGCTTCAGGCGCGCCAGCATCCGGGCGAAACCATGGCGGAATGGTGGATGGAAGGGGCGCTTGTCGCGCTGACCGATCCGGCCAATCCGCATGGGCGTTTGCTGCGCCAAAAGGCGACCGTGCATGTCGTGCCCAACGCCAATCCCGATGGTTCGCGCCGTGGCCATTTGCGCACCAATGCGGCGGGGGTGAACCTCAACCGTGAATGGCACGAACCCACCCCGGAACGCAGCCCGGAGGTTCTGGCCATCCGCAACGCGATGGATGAAACCGGTGTGGCGCTGTGCCTTGACGTGCATGGGGATGAGGCGATCCCGCATGTCTTTATCGCCGGCTTTGAAGGCATCCCCTCGATCACCGGGGCGCAGCTTGCCTCCTATCACCGCTATCTGGCCATTCTGGACAAGCAGACGCCCGATTTTCAGACCCGCGTGGGCTATCCCATTGCGCCTGCGGGGCGGGCCAATCTGACCATGGCTACCAACCAGATTGCCGAGCGTTACGGCGCGGTGGCCATGACGCTGGAAATGCCGTTCAAGGACCACAATGACCTGCCCTGCCCCGATCAGGGGTGGAGCGCGGAACGCAGCGCCCAGCTTGGCCGCGATTGCATCGCCGCGCTGGCGCAATGGGTTATGGGCTGATCTATTCAGCCGCGCTTTTATTCGGCCTCGATGGCGGCTTCTGCCGATTGCCAGAAGGCATGCAGAACCGCCATCGCCTGTTTGCGCAATGGCGCGGGCAGGCCCTCCATCAGCGCGGTTTCATAGCCGTCGATCACGGACAGAACCTGCGTATGCAGCGCCTCACCCTCGGCGCTGAGGTAAAGCCCCTGTGACCGGCCATCGACGCGCTGACGGTCGATCAGACCGCGCCCTTCGAGCCGCGAGACGATGGGCACCATATTGGCACGCTGGATATCCAGCATCCGCCCCGCCTCGCTCTGCGTTATGCCCGGTTGCCCGGCCAGCAGCATCAGCAGGCTGGCATCGACATGGCGCAGCGACAGGGTCGAAAGCCGCCGGTTAAGCCCGGCCAGCGCCGCAGAGGAAGCCCGGCGCAACACATAGCCGGGAAGATTTGCCAAAGGATCATTCATAACCCCAAATGGTGAAGCGCGCGCGCCCATATGGCAAGGGGGGCAATGAACAATAATCGGTTTGATGTTTGAAATGCGACCTTGGTGGCGATTGCAAAGTCCGTAAATAATGCTATAAACAATAACAGAAATAAACGAGAGGGATGCATGGATATCACCGCCACCATCGCGCGCCATCTGGCCATCAGCCCCGGCTGGGACGCTCTTTTGGCCACCAGCGAATCCTGTGCGCAGGCCAGCGAGGATATGATCGCCGAAGTGCTTGCCTCGGCGGGCCGGTTTGCCACCGAACGCCTTGCCCCCCTGAATGCGGCGGCCGATGTGACCGGGTGCAAATTGGTCGATGGCCGCGTGATCACCGTGCCCGAACACAAGGCCGCATGGACCGAATTTTGCGAAGGCGGGTGGCTGATGCTCGACGCCTCGCCGGAAATTGGCGGGATGGGATTGCCCACAGCGCTGGGCAATGCGGTGCAGGAAATGATGGACCGCCATTGCCCCGCCTTTGGCATGATGCCCGTGCCCAGCCGGGCGGGTGCGCGATTGATCCACGCCTTTGCCGATGATGATGTGCGCGAGGCATGGTTGCCGGGGCTGATTGATGGCACCATCGGCGCGACCATCTGTATTTCCGAACCCGATGCAGGCAGCGATGTCCGCCGCCTGCGCACGCGGGGCGAACAGCAGCCCGACGGATCATGGCGGATCACCGGCGAAAAATGCTGGATCAGCTTTGGCGATCAGGATCTGACCGGCGCCATCGCCCATCTCCTGCTGGCCAAGACCGCGCCGGAGGGACAGGCCCCCAGCCCCAAGGATCCGATCAGCCTGTTCCTCGTCCCCTCCGTCGAACATGGGACGCGCGCGCCCATCGTGGTGCGCCGCATTGAGGAGAAGCTGGGCCTCCATGCCTCGCCCACCTGCGTCATGGGCTTTGAAGGGGCGCCCGCCTATCTGTTGGGTCAGGCGGGGCGCGGCTTGCCGCAGCTTTTTGTGATGATTACCAATATGCGTTTGGCCACCGGAGTCATGGGCCTTGCCGTGGCCAGCCGCGCCACCGAAATCGCCTATGGCTATGCGGCAGAGCGGCGGCAGGGCGGCAATGGGGCGCAGCCCGTCACCATCCATGACCATGCCGATGTGCGTGCGCAATTGCTCTCGCTCTCGGCGCGGGTTGAACCTTTGCGCGGGCTGATCTTTGCCACGGCCAATGCCGCCGATCTGGCGCGCTTTACCGATGATGCGGCGGTGCGGGCGCATAATGAGGCGCTGGCCGGGTGGCTGTTGCCCATCGTTAAAACGCTGGGCGGCGAGACGGGCTTTGGCGTGGCATCGGACGCGATACAGGTGCTGGGCGGCGCAGGATACACCCGCGAATGGCCGGTCGAGCAGGGCTTGCGCGATGCCCGCGTCCTCACCGTGTTTGAAGGCACCACAGGCATGCAGGCACAGGACATCACCCTGCGCCGCCTGCGCGCACCGGGCGCGGCGGGATACCATGCGTTTTTGCAGGCCGCCCAAGAGGATGCCGCCCGCATCGACCACGCCGGTTTCAACGAGGCGCTCTCCACCTTCACCGCCACCGCCGATGCGCTGATCGCCGCCGATCCGGCGGTGGCCGAAGCAGGCTCTACGTCCTTCCTGACGCTGGCGGGGATTGTGGCCACCGGGTGGATCGCGGCGCGCCTGATCGCGGCGGAAGGGGGCGATCCTTTGTCGCGCCAATTGGCGGCGGCGGGGCGCTATGCACTGGGCGATATTGCACCGCGCGCGGCCTTGGCGGCGGCGCAGGTGTTGATGGCATCCGAGCGGATTGCCGGGTTTGAGGTGATGGTGGAGGTTTGAAGTTTGCCTCCGGCGGGCAAAGGGCGGCGGCCCTTTGCAATCCCGTTAATGGGGTATAGCGGCGATGCATTCGCCCCTATGTTTGAAAGCCTGCGGCGCGGATAGGTCAGTGTAATCCGCGCCGCAGGCTTTAAATTTCAAACGGCGCGCCCGACAACAACCGCCGAACCATACGCGCAACACGGACAGTAACGGGAGCGCGAGGGTCTAGACCCTCGCATCTTAACCCTTCCTCACTCATGCAACCGCGTCAGCAGCTCAATCAACACCGCCACTTCGCGAGGCGTATATCGCGATTTCAACCATTCCTCATGCGCGCGAATGGCTTCTTTGGCCGTGGCCAGCATCGCCTTGCCATCCGGCGTCAGGTTCAGCGTCTGCTTGCGCCCGTCGGTGTCCGACTTGCCGCGCTGCAACAGGTCGCGCGCCTCAAGCCGATTGACGATGGCCATGGTCGTGGCCCGATCCATGCGCATCCGCTGGGCAAGGCCGGTTTGCGCAATACCGGGGTGATCATCGACCAGCCACAGCACCGACACCTGTTTCTGCGTCAGGTCCAGTTCGGCAAAGGTTTCGGTAAAGTGGCGATAGACCGCGCCATGGGCAAGCCGCAGGTGAAAGCCCACAATATCGCGGATTTCGCCAATATCGTCGGCATCCTCCCCCGGCGGGGTGGTTATCACCAGCGTTTCCTTGCCTTTTGCCATGCCGCTGCGCTTGCCCCCTGAACTGCCCACATGTCGCATCAGTGACGGGGCCTTGCGATTTACGCAAGGCCCCCAAGGTCACAGTTTGAACCAGCGCCGCGCGTTATCCTCAAAGAACTTCTTCTTTGTGGCAAAGGGCATGGCCATATTGTCCATCGCCACCACTTCGCGCGCTTCGTACTGATAGGGATAGTCCATCGCATACATCACGCGATCCTCGCCCATCACTTCCTGCGCGAATTTGATGGCCGGTTCCCATGCCATGCCCGAATTGGTGATCAGGACGTTGCTGCGCATATATTCGGCAATGGTCTTGTTCAGCGGTTTCAGGCGTTCATACCGCTTTGACCGCACGCCCGCCTGATGCATGTAATCCAGACGATAGAGCCAGTAGGGCAGCGCCTCTCCCATATGGCCCACCATGATTTGCAGCGTGGGATAACGGTCAAAAATGCCGGTGGTGATGAGACGCAGCAGATGCATCCCCGTTTCCACCCCAAAGCCGAAGACCGCCCCGTCCAGCCCAGCCTCCAGCACCGGGCCGATCATGCTGTCGGGCAAGGTGGCGGGGTGGATATAAAGCGGCTGATCCACCTCGACCAAGGCGCGGAAGATCGGATCGAATTGCGGCTCGTCCAGATAGTGTCCCTGCGTATGGCTGTTGATCTGGCACCCTTTGAAGCCCCATTCGCGCGCACCGCGACGGATTTCATCAGCCGACCATTCCGGGTCCTGCGGTGCCACCGCCGTCATGCCGACAAAACGCGTTGGATATTTCGCACAGGCATCGGCCAGCAATTCATTGGACCGCCGCGCCACACCCTTGGCTTCTTCGACGTCCAGGATCGGCTGCACCCCCGGACTGGTCAGCGCCAGAATGGCCACATCGATCCCGGTCGCATCCATATCGGCAATCCGCCGCTCGCCCAGATCGACCAGTCGTTCCATGATCTCTGTCGCGCGCGGCGAAGGGCTTTGCGCGTAAAAGCCCCAAAGGCTGACCATGCCCTTGTCCGCCGTGCCGTCGCGGATCATGCGCAGAAACACATCGACCTGCTCGCGCGTGGCAAAGGCTTCCTCGGTGGCGATACGCAAGTATCCGCGTTCGCCCCCGGTCCGCAGAGGGTGGAGATAGTCACTCATGCTGGGCTGTTCCTCTTTCCCGACAGCCCGGCGATTGTTAGCGATTGATGGTGAGTGCCAGGCTGATAATGTGATTCATCCGGTCGGCCCGCGCGTCGCGCGCAATATATTGGCCCATATATCCGGTTTCGATGGCAAAGCCGCGCGCCACCGGCACGGCCAGACCGCCAAACAGACGCAATTGGTCGAAACCCGCTTTCTGGCCCCATGTGGTCTTGTTGAAGGCAAAGAACGGTTCGGCCGTCGCCACCAAAGCAAATCCCTTGCCGATGGGCAGCGCCCCGCGGATCTGTTGACGCATGCGCCAGCCCACCTCGCCCGAACCCTCGACAAAGCGTTCCTCGATACGGGTGCGCCCGGTGATCACACCGCTCTTGCCCGCGTCCAGAATGCTGAAATTGGCCTGTTGAAACAGGCGGTGTTCGTCCAGCACCTTGGCCCCCAGATTGTCGGTGCGGACATAGGCATAGCCGCCAAACACGCTGGTCTTGGGATTGATGCGATAGCCGATGGCCTGACGCAGCAGGATTTGCCCTGCGCGGCTGTGGGTGTCGGTAATGCGCGCCTGATAGTCGAAATTGACAACGGCGCGCCCGCCAAGGCCCACCATCCCATGCACGGCGGCCCATGTCTGCGCATCCTCTTCGGCGGCATGGGCAACAGGCGCCACCATCAACAAGGGCAAGGACAGCAACAGACGCTTCATGGCAAAATCTCGCAGAAAGGGGGAGGCCTTTACAGCCCCCTCCCCTCTTGGCGGCGGCATGGCGCAGGCTCATGCCGATTACCGCGCGGATTTTGCTCAACTGTTGCTGGACCATGACAAAGGGCTACTATCCTTCGTGGACGGCCTTGGTGACCAGACACGCAGCCAGACCTTCCGGCCCGTCCTCGGCGCCGTGGCCCGACCATTTGACCCCGCCAAAAGGCGAATCCGCCGCGCCGATGGCCACCGTGTTGATCCCCACCATCCCAGCCTCCAGTTCACGCGCCAGACGCTTTTGCCGCGCCGCATCCTGTGTCCAGCAATAGGCGGCCAGACCATAGGGCAGCCGGTTGGCCTCCGCGATCATCGCCTCCTCGCCCGACATCGGGTTGATGATGGCGACAGGGCCGAAGGGTTCTTCATTCATGATGCGCGCCGTCAAGGGCACCTGCGAAATCACAGTGGGTTCAAAGAAGAAGCCCTGATTGCCGATCCGCTTGCCACCGGCGTTCAGCTTGGCGCCCGCAGCCACCGCATCCTTGACCAAAGCCTCGATCGCTTCGGGGCGGCGGGCATTGGCCATCGGCCCCATGCGATTGCCCTCGTCCATGCCGTCGCCCACGGTGATCGCCTTGGCGCGCGCGACAAAGCCATCGCGGAAGCGTTCGAACACGCTTTCCTCGACAAGGAAGCGCGTGGGGCTGACGCAGACTTGCCCGGCGTTGCGATATTTGTGGCCCACGGCAATATCCAGAACGCGGTCAATATCCGCATCGGCAAAGACCAGCACCGGCCCATGCCCGCCCAGTTCCATCGTCGTGCGGATGCAATTGTCCGCCGCCAGTTTCGCCAGATGTTTGCCCACCACCGTCGATCCGGTGAAGGACAATTTGCGGATGACCGGGCTGGCCAGCAGATGACGGCTCACCTCATCAGGCACGCCAAACACCACCTGCGCCACCTGCGGGGGCAGGCCCGCGTCAAGCAAGGCCTGAAGCACGGCCAGCGCCGAGGCCGGGGTTTCTTCGGCCGGTTTCATGATCACGCTGCAACCTGCGGCAATCGGCGCGCCCAATTTGCGCCCCGGATTGCCGATGGGGAAATTCCACGGCGCAAAGGCCGCCACCGGGCCGACCGGCTCATAGGTCACGGTCGAACGCATGCCATCCGGGCGCGGCAGGGTGCGGCCATAGACGCGCTGCGTCTCGCCCGCATAGAAATTGAACAGGCCCGCCACCATCATCACCTCGATGCGGGTTTCGGCGATGGTCTTGCCCTGCTCCAACGTGGCGGCGCGGGCGATTTCTTCCTGACGCTGAACCAGAAGGCCCGCGGCACCTGCCAGAACCGCCGCGCGCTGCATCGGCGTTGACTTGCGCCAGATCCTGAAACCTTCGTCGGCCACGGCCAGCGCGCGGTCGAGATCGGCGGCGTCGGCCAAAGGCAATTTCCCGATCACCGCGCCTGTGGCCGGGTTCAGCACATCATGGGTGCGACGGTGGGCAATACCCACCTTCTCGCCGCCGATCACCATGGAGAGTTCAGGATAAGTCATTGCGTTTCCTTGTCGAGCAGAGCCAGCGCGTCGGCATAGGGCCGGATCGCGCGGCTGATGATGTAAGCCGCCGCAGGGCTGAGCAACACCCCGGAAAGCACCAGAGATTTCCACACATCGGCGTCATGGCCAAACACATGGTCGGTGAAAAAGCCGATCATGAACGGCCCGACCGCGCCCACGGCGGTGAACATCATCAGATAAAGGCCCGTCACCTGTCCGCGCATTTGGTTGGGGGTGATTTCCTGAATGACCAGATTTTGCGGTACGGCCGATGCGATGCCCAACATGCCCGACAGCATCGAACAGGTCAGCGCCAGCCATGGGCTGGGCATCATCGGACCGATGATGGCCAAGGGGGCGGCAAGGCTGAAACAGATGGTGACGGCGCGCACATTGGCATCCCGATACCGCCGCGCCAGCAATTTGATCAGCATCGGCCCCAAGAGCAGTCCGGCAATTTGCCCGGCCAGCATGAACATCGGCGCACGGCTGGCAATTTCCATCTCGGTCCAGCCATAGGTGCGCTTGTAAAAGGGCACCATCCACGCAGGGGCCGCCATCGCGTGCGCCGCCGAAAAGCCCAGCCCCAGGAACAACGGCCCATAGACCGCGCGGCGGCGCCAGATTTCCGACATGACCGCGCGGATCGGCAGAGGCTTGCCCCCTTCGATCACGCCCCGGCGCGGAGGTTCGGGCACCATCAGCAGCAGCGCACAGGCCAAAACGCCCGGCAGCGCCAGCATCATCAGCACATATTTCCACCCATGCAAGGTCGTGCCCATGAAAGGCGTTTCGGGCAGGCTCATCGCCAACGCGAGCAATTTGCCCGCAATCACCAGCCCGATCGTGCTGCCCCCGATAAAGCCCAGTTGCAGGACAGCGAAAGGCCAGCGCCGCTTTTCGGGCGGAAAGAAATCGGCCAGCATCGAATAGGACCCCGGCGCATGCGCCCCGCCGCCCGCGCCCACCAGCATCCGGGTAAAGGCCAGAGCGGCAAAAGTGCTGGTAAACCCGCCCGCCGCGTTGAGCAGCGCGATCAACAATGCGCCGATGGCCAGCACATATTTGCGCGGAAAAATGTCGGCGCAGCGTGAAAGCGGCAGCATCACCACCATATAGAACACGACATTCACCGGCCCCTGCAACAGGCCGATGGCGGTGTTCGACAGGCCGAACTCGGCCTTGATCTGTTCGATCAGCAGGCCAAAGGCCGCCGAGTCGAAGAAGTTCAGAAACGTGGCAAAGATGATGACGCCCAGCGCGAACCAAGCCGCACCCGCGCTGGGCCATGGTTCATCGCGCGCGGCCACGGCCAGATGATGCGCAGACGCTTCGCCCGCATCCACACCATGATTGAGTTCGGCGGCCATATCCGGCCCGCTCATCGAAACTGCCATATGCACCTCTCCCGTGCCTGCCCCCGATTGGCGGAGGGCGTTTTCGCGCTGGATCTTTACAGCGCATGTTTTGTATGTGTTAGATACAAAACATAGCGCGCCGCTTGGCAAGCCCCAATCGGCATGGACGCGATAAAAATTGCGTGGGCGAGAGGATGTAAGCGATGATTGATTTTGCGGGACGCACCGCCTTTGTTACCGGCGGCGCGAATGGTGTGGGGCTGGGGCTGGTGCGGGCGCTGCTGGCGCGGGGATGCCGGGTGGCGATTGCCGATATTCGTGAGGAATCCATCGCATCGGCGCTCGCCACACTGGACAATGCCGAGGTCATGGGCGTGCAGGTCGATGTATCGAGCCGCGAGGCGATGGCCGCCGCCGCCGATGAGGTCGAGGCGCGCTTTGGCCCCGTCTCGCTCTTGTTCAACAATGCGGGCATCAACCTGTTTCAAACCATCGAGGATTCAAGCTGGTCCGATTGGGACTGGGTGATGGGGGTAAACCTGCATGGGGTCATCAATGGCGTGATGACATTTGTACCGCGCATGATCGCGGCGGGGAACGGAGGCTATATCGTCAACACCGCCAGCATGGCCGGGTGGCTGGCCGCAGGCGCGCCGGGGATTTACAACACCACCAAATTCGCGGTGCGCGGCATGTCAGAATCTTTGCGCTACAGTCTGGCCAAACATGGCATTGGCGTGTCGATCCTGTGTCCGGGCCTCGTCAAATCCTATATCTATGCCAGCGACGATGTACGCCCCGCCGCGTTGATGGAGGGCGCCAAACCCGTCGATCATGCCGCCGTCGAAAGGCTGGCCGGCGCGCATCAGGCCGGGATGGAACCCGACGTGATCGCCGCCCGCGTGATCGAGGGCATGGAGGACAATCGCGCCTATATCTTCAGCCACCCCGAATTCCGCGAGGAAGTGGCCGAATTGTTCGAGGAATATCTGGCCGATTTCCCCGACTATCCCGCCGATCCGGGTTTTGAACAGCGCATCGGATTCGAAAAATTCCGGCGCGAGCGGTATAAAGAAGCCCGCGAAGCAGCACGGAAGGCGGTATGATCATCGCTCTTGACCATGTGAACATCATCACGGCGGATCTGGACGGGTCCGCCCGGTTTTACGCGCAGGTCTTTGGGCTGGAGCGGCGCGACGGGCCGCCGCCGTTGACGCCGCATACCGGGCAATGGATGTATGATGCATCGGGCCGCGCGGTGATCCATCTCAACAGTCTGGATGCGCCGCGCGCCTATGACCGCGATGTGGCGCCGGGGCCTACGGGCGCGCTGCATCATGTGGCGCTAAGCTGCCGAGGCCATGATGCGATGGCCGCAAGGCTGGAGGCGGCGAATTGCGATTATCAACGCAATTTCGTCGCGGCGATTGGCCTGCGCCAGATCTTTGTTCGCGATCCCAATGAGGTCCTGTTTGAATTGAATTTCTTTGGTGATTAGGCCCCCAGCAGGATCTTTACCACCTGCTCGCGCTGGCCATTCATCACGTCATGGCCGCAATCGGCCTCGTGATATTCCCATGCGGCATCATCTTTGACGCGGGCGGCAAATTTGGGGAAAGGTGAAGGCTTCCAGCCTGTGGCCAGCACATAGATGCGGCGCGCAATCTTGGCTTCCTCGCCGGTGAAACGCACGCCTTCCAGCATCGTCAGCAGCGGATGGCGCGAGAGCTTGCGCCCCTCCTCGCCGATGATCGGTGCGACAAGGCCGGGGGTGAATTTCTGCGTGTCGATATAGTGGCGATGCTCATACTCGCTGGTAATGTCCCAGAGCGACTGGCCATCCTCGGGCAAAAACGCATCGAGATAGGCCATCGTGTCGATCCGCCCGCCCAGTCGCGTGGCCGTGCCGGTAATCACCATGCCGCCATAGGAATGGCCGACCAGCACGAAACGGTCAAAACCAGCCTGTTCCACGGCCGCGCAGACATCGTCGATGTGATCCGAAAGGGTAATGCCGGGATGCAATTCGCCGCGACGCTCTCCAAGGCCGCGCAGTTCCACCACCACCGCCCGGTGGCCCGCCGCGCGCAGATCCGCCGCCAGTCCCTGATGCGACCAACCGCCGGCCCATGCGCCATGCACCAGAACATAGTCGGTCATTGTGGGGGCTCTCCGGTTCTGTTTTTATTTGGAAAGGAAGGATGCGAGGGACTCGTCCCTCGCGCTCCCGTTACTGTCTTTGTTGCGCTAAAGGCTCGGCCAAGGTGCCAAGAACGCAACGTCGCAGAATTAAAGCCTGCGGCGCCTTTCAGCACAAGGCTGCCGCGCCGCAGGCTTTAAAATATTAGTCCCCCGACGAACAACCCACAACCCCATTCATGGGATTGCAAAGGGACCGAGTCCCTTTGCCCGCCGGAGGCATCAAACGGCCAAATCAGGCCGTAACCGTCGTACGCCAGCCTTCGGCATAGTTTTCACGCGCCACGCGGCTGTAGGGCACCGGCGAGACGATGCAACGCACCGAAAGCTGCTTGTGGGGTTCGACGGTGGTCTTGCGGGTGCCGCCGTTTTCTTCGCCCCATACCACATGCAGCTCGGTGCCGACGGGGATGGCCGGGTCGATGGTGGCCAACGAGAGCGCCTGCTTTTCGTTATACGAGAAGCCGGTGAACATCGAGAGGCCCACGGTCTTACCATCGGCATCCACCACGCGGTCGTAGTTCGACGAGGCATAGTTGGCCAGCGGCACGTCGAAGAACTTGTAGGCTTCACCGTCCGGGTTGAACATGGATGCCATGATCTTGGCCATGTCTTCCGGATGCCAGGCCAGCGTCACCTTCTTGCGCTGCTCGGCGGGGTTCAGCTTTTCCAGCGCCTCGCGGCCGTGGAACTCGTGGTCAAACTTGACGAACGAGCCATAGCCCAGTTCCCACGGGTTGAGGTAATAGTCCTCGATATTGTCCGAAACGAACGAACCGCCGATCGAACCGGTGGCTTCATACGAATCGGCGCCCAGCCATTCGCGGAAACCCTTCATCTTTTCGCCGGTGTAGATCGCGGGCAGCGGCGAGGGAATCCAGCCCGATTCCAGTGTGTTCGACGGATAGGCGCGGCTGCCGCAAGCGATCAGGCCGAATTCCTTGCCCGCTTCGAGGATGGCGGCGCGGATTTCTTCCTGCTCGGCATAGGGGCCCCAGATTTCAAGGCCCGGCGCGCCCGACATACCGTGGCGCAGCGTGCGCACGGTCTTGCCCGCGATGTTCATCGTGGACATGTTGAAGAACTTGAGCTGTTCGAGCGGACCGCCATGCAGCTTTTCGATCACGTTCCAAGCCTGCGGGCCCTGAATCTGGAAGCGCCATTCCTTGCGCGTCACCGGCTTGCCCATCGGGCGCATCGGCGAACGGTCGTCCAGCTCGATTTCGACGTCATAGCCGCCGGTCGCAGCGTGATAGCGCAGCCAGTTCGAAGCGGGCGCACGGCCGACATAGGTGAAGCTCTGCTCTTCTTCCCAGAAGATGATGCCGTCGCCGATCACATGGCCATAGGGCGTGGTCGGAACGTATTGCTTCGCCTTGTTGACGGTCCAGCCCTTCGAGCTGTTGATCATCGTGTCGGACAGCAGCTTGTGCGCGTCCTTGCCACGGATATAGAGGTTCACCATGTGGTGCGACTGATCGAACAGAACAGCCGAATGCTGCCATGCCCACTGTTCCGAACGCCAGTTGGAAAATTCCGGGGCGACCACGGGATAGACATAGGCGCCAAGCTGCGAATTGCGCAGCATGTCAACGATATTGTCGGTGCCAGCCAGCACCTGTTCAAGATTTTGAGCGGCCATGGTGGTTCCTCTCTCCTAAAAGGTTTGTTTGCTCTTGCCCCTTTGGCATAGCAAATTTTGTAAGCTACACAAACGAAATTGTGTATGCCGCAAACGATCTCTGTTGTGGGATGTTGCGCAACAATTGTCCGATTATCGAGCGTGGCCTGTCCAGGTGCGAAGCCCCGGCGCCGTGCGATCCTCTCCCGCCAAGGCCCGCGCCACCGCCGGGCGCGCCGTCATCCGGTCACGCCATTCCACCAAACGCGGACAACGCTTGGCAATTTCCATATCCGGAAACATGCGTTCGACCATCATTCCGCAATGGCTGTAAAAATTGATGTCGGCCAAGGTGTAGGCATCCCCGGCGATCCAGGCTGTCTCGCCCAGTTGGCACTCAACCTTGTCCACCGCATATTCGATTTTCGCGGTGGCATTGGCCAGATCGCTTTGCGAAAAACCGCTGCGCGCCGTGGCCCATTTCTTGCGCTGATCGGGCAAGGGGATGCTTTCAAGCAATTTCTCAAACTCGCCCGATTCGATGTTGCGCGCAATGATGCCCACCATCCGGTGCCAGCCGTGCATCGAAACAAAATTCATCACATGCTCGTCCACGAACTTGTTCCAATAACGCATCCGCGCCGCCGCCACCGGATCGCGCGGGCGCAGCGGGCCGCTGTCGGGCTGATCGTGGGGGAAAACGTCTTCGAGATATTCGTTGATGACCGTGGTGTGGGTGATGATCGCGCCGTCATGGTCGAGCACTGGCACCTGACCCTCGGGGTTGATGGCGGTGAACCACGGCTGATGCTGCTCGAACTTGTGCAGATCGACATAGACGCTTTCCCAATCCAGCCCCTTTTCGATCAGGGGAATCATGGATTTGAGGGAATTGGCCGCCGGTTCGGCATGGTAATATTTCAACGCCATCGCTCTCTCCTTCTCTGGCGTCTTCCTCTCAGATCAAACCGAGCAGGCGCGCCGCATTATCCTTCATGATGCCCGGCAGGATGTCCTCGCGGAATCCGACGCCGCGCGCCGCGTCCAGCCACTTATCCGGGTGGATCAGCGGGAAATCGCTGCCGAACAGCATCTTCTTGCGCAGTTGCGTGTTGGCGTACTGGATGATCTGGGGCGCGAAATATTTGGGGCTCCAGCCCGACAGATCGATGTAAACATTGGTTTTGTGCAGCGCCATCGACAGGCTCTCATCCACCCATGGCCAGGACGGATGGGCCAGAATGATCTTCATATCGGGAAAATCGACCGCCACATCATCGACCAGCATCGGCTGACCATATTTCAGCCGCACGCCCCCGCCGCCGCGCATCCCCGTGCCCATGCCCGAATGGCCGGTGTGGAAAATCGCGGGCAATTTATAGTGGTTGATGATCTCGTAAATCGGATAGGCCATCTGGTCTGCGGGCGCGCAGCCCTGCATGATATGGTGGAATTTGAAACCCTTGACCCCGCAATTCTCCACCAGATCGCGCGCCTCCCGCGCCCCCATGCGGCCCTTGTGCGGGTCGATGCTGGCAAAGGGGATGCAGATGTCATCATGCTTGGCGGCAAATTCGGCGATCTCGAAATTGGAAACCCGCTTGGCCCCGATATGGCTCTCGCAATCGACCGTAAACAGGCAAAAGGCAATCTGCGCCTCGCGATAGATCTCGACAATCTCGGGCATCTTGGGCCGTTCACGCGGGGCCTTGAAATAAGCGCTGGCCGCGTCGAAAAACTGGCCCATCACCGGGTCTTCCGGGTCGTGGCACGATACTTCGGCATGCACATGCACATCGATGGCTCGGATTTTGGTAAGGTCGATGGGCATGGTTTATCCAAGATGTCAGGGGGAAGGATGCGAGGGCCTAAACCCTCGCGCTCCCGTTACTGGTTTTGTGGCGTCATGGGTTCGGCACGACGCAGCATTAAGACGTTCACGCGCCTTCGGTCGACCGCCTATTTCTCGCCCAGCGCCTTATCCTCATGCGCACGCGCAATGACATAATGGCGGATGGCATCGATCTCCTCGCGGCTCAACTGTTTGGACCAACCGATCATGCCATTGGCTTTCAGCGCGCCGTCATGCACAATCGCCTGCCATGTCTCCGGGCTGCCCAGCGCCGCGCTGTGGCGCAGGTCGGGGACCACGCCCCCGCCAATGGCCGCATCGCCATGGCACACGCCGCAGAAACGCCCGAACGTATAGGCACCCTTGGCCACCACTTCTTTGCTGGCGGTCTGGGCCGGAGGGTCGAGCGGGCCGAAATTGGGGTCTGGCTTGGCGGGCAATTGCGCCTTGCCGCCCATCTTGAACACCAGCAACCGGCTGATATTGCGCACCGGCCCCGATTTCCAAGCCAGCGCGCCCGTGGCCAGCGGCCAGATCCCGCCCCAGCCCGCCATCACGGCCACATATTGCTGACCCTTGACGGTAAAGGTGACGGGCGCGGCAATCACGCCGGTCTGCGCATCAAAAGACCACAGCTTCTTGCCGTCCAGCGAGGAATAGGCGACGAAATCGCCCTTGGCCGTGCCCTGAAACAGCAGATCGCCCGCCGTCGCCAACAACCCGCCGTTCGACGGGCCGGGATAATCCACGCGCCACTTTTCGGTCTGCGTCACCGGATCCCACGCGATCAGCGCGCCGCGCGTGGCCGCCTTGGCCACTTCGCGCACGTCATTGTTGGCGGGCATGGCGGCGGCGCCTTGGTTCAAACCATTGTTGAAACCATATTTGGCCGCCTTCCACTTTTCCTCGGGCACATAGGGAAAGGCCGCGATATTGGCCGGGATGAACATCAGCTTTTGTCGGGGATCATAGGCCATCGGCTGCCAGCTGTGCGCCCCGCCCGCGCCGGGCATCGAGACGAAAGGTTTGCCCGTCTTGTCGAACCGCGCCTCTGGATTTTCGATCGGGCGGCCGGTCTTGGGATCAAGTCCGGTGGCCCAATTCATCGGCACGAAATTCTTGCCCTTGATGAACTGTCCGGTCTGGCGGTCGACCACATAGAAAAAGCCATTCTTGGGCGCGTGCATCAACACTTTGCGCATCCGCCCGTCGATCATCAGATCGGCCAGAACGATGTGCTGGGTGGCGGTGAAATCCCATGTCTCACCCGGCGTTTCCTGAAAATGCCATACATATTGGCCGGTCTTGGGCCGCACCGCGACGATGGAGGAGAGATAGAGATTATCCCCCCCGCCCGGCGAGCGATAAGACTGGTTCCACGGCGACCCATTGCCCACGCCGATATAGAGCAGGTCGAGCGCGGGGTCATAGGCCATCGAATCCCAGACCGTGCCGCCCCCGCCCAGCTTCCACCACTCGCCCTTCCACGTCGCCTCGGCGCGCTTGAGATAGGCTTCCTTGTTCTTGCCCGGCTGATCGGGAACGGTATAGAATTTCCAGAGTTGCTTGCCGGTGTTGACGTCATAGCCCGCGACAAACCCGCGCACGCCCATTTCCGCGCCGCCATTGCCGATGATGACCACGCCGTTGATAACGCGCGGCGCGCCCGTGATCGTATAGGGCTTGGTCCGGTCCACCGTCACCGTCGACCACAACAAACGCCCGGTGGTGCGGCCCAGCGCGATCAGCCGCCCGTCCAGCGTGCCATAGAACAGCTTGTCGCCCCACGCGCCCATGCCGCGATTGACCACATCGCAACACGCCTTGACCGCGGTTTCGCCCGGAACCTTGGGGTCATATTCCCAAATCAGCTTGCCCGTCAGCGCATTATACGCCTTGGCCTTTGACCATGCCGTCGTCGTATAGATAACCCCGTCGATCACCAGCGGCGTGGCTTCCTGACCGCGCGTGGTGTCGAGATCGGCATACCATGCCAGCCCAAGCTGATTCACATTTCCAGCATTGATCTGCTTCAGAGGGCTGAAGCGCTGCTCGTCATAGGTCCGGCCGTGGCTGAGCCAATTGTCCCCCCTGTCGCCCGATGCGGCGATGGCGGCGGCATTGACGGCAAATTTTTCCTTGCCCGCCCCGGTGGCGACGCCCGACAGCGCCAATGCGGCGGCCCCCGCCAACAGACCACCCAGACACAGGGCGTGTTTCGCCCCTGACTTTGCTTGCGCTTGCATAACCTCTCCTTCGGCGCCTGCGTCTTCGCGGCGTCTCGACTGTATGCAATGCTTACGGTTTTTAGAGGGGCGGTCAAGGGGGAGAAAAGCTAACAATTGAAAGCAATCGGCCCCGCCCCCATGCGCCGCCGATGTTGACGGAAAGGGAAGGCGGGGCCGGGGCAGGCATTTGATTTCAGGCCGGTTCCATCAGCATGGTGGCGGCCGCCGTGTTCGAAATGGGGATGTGATAATTGCGGTGGATCTCGGTTGCAGGTTCCACGCCCAAGGCCCCGCGCGCGGCGATCCAGTTGAGCACTTCGACCCCCTGCGTCCCCGCCTTACGCACCATCTCGTGGATCGAATCCTTCGTCAATGCCGCCGGATCGACCGACAGATTGTCCATGCAGAACGTGTCATAGTCGCGGTTGATGAAACCGGCACGCTCGCCGTCCAATTGGTGCGACAGGCCGCCCGTGCCGATGATGACGATCCGCTCATCCCCGGTCCAGCTTTCCAACGCCTTGTTCACCGCCTGACCCAGCGCAAGGCAACGCTTGGCCGAGGGCAGCGGGTGCTGCACCGTGTTGATGGCAAAAGGGACGATCTTGACCGGCCATGCCGCAACATCGGGCCAAGCCAGTTCAAACGGGATCGAGAGCGCATGATCCACCAGCATCTTTTGACAGGTGGTAATGTCGAACTCATCCTCGACCAGAGAATTGATGATGTGCCAGCTCAATTCGGTGTGGCCCGCAAAGGGCTTGTACAGAGGCAAGCCCCAGCCTTCATCGGCATTGTGATATTCCGCCGCCGCGCCCACGGCAAAAGTGGGCATCTTGTCCAGGAAGAAGTTGAGCCCATGGTCATTGTTAAACACAATGGCGACATCAGGCTTTACCTGTGCCAGCCATTCGTGGACCTTTTGATAACCGTCGAAGAACGGCTTCCAATAGGGTTCCTGTTGCAGCCCCTTGTGGATGGCCCCGCCGATCGCGGGAACGTGGCTGGTGAAATAGGCGCCGACGATTTCAGCCATGGACCTTCTCCTTTTCGATCATGGCGTCATGCGCCTCTTCATATGATTGACCTTCGCCCTGCGCCATCAGCATGGCCTTGAAACGGTCGACCGAAACGCCGGTCTGCATCGATCCGACGTCCTGCACGTTCAGCCCGAAAATCCCGGCCAGCTTGGCAAGATAGTAGATGTTGCCGCCCGCCGCGATCATGCCCAGCACGCTGCGTGCCGCCACGGCCTCACGCTGGGCCGGGGTCAGGTTGAATTTCGCGCAATAGGCTTCCTCGTCATCAAGGAAGGCCTGACGGTTGGCAGCCTCGTTAAAGGAATAGCACATGGCGTTCAGCGCAAAGCCCTTGGCCGCCGCATCGCCATCGAACAGATGGGTGCCGGGTATCGGCGCGCCCTGATCATGGGGTCCAGACATCACATTCTCTCCAGAACATGTCGGATGCCGATCCGGTTGATCGGCTGACTTCGTGTGCATCACTTACAATTTGTCGCCGCTCTTTGATCCTGATCAAGCCACGTCGCCAACCGCAGAATTGCGCGCATTCGGATGCAGGACGGGGTATAAATTTTGCGAAATTCTTTTACCCACAACCTGCTGACGCCCCTTTGAAAATTAACCTCCCGCGCGGCTTCGTCTCATTCCGGCACACGGGGGCAATCGGGATGGTTACCGAGCTTCCTAGCCAAGGGTTTTCGCGAGATACCCGGCCAATACCGAAGGAGGATTCGATGCAACCGGCCCTTTTGATGCTGATCATGACCAGCGTGGCCATGTCCGCTGTGGCGCAACTGCTGCTCAAAATGGGCGTGGGACAGGTGCGCGCGGCTGGTGCCGGGGCGGGCATCGCCTTCCTTCAATCGCCATGGGTGGTGGCCGGTTTCGGGCTTTATGGGCTGGGGGCAATCCTGTGGCTTTATGTCCTTGCCCGCCTGCCGCTCAGCGCGGCCTACCCCTTTGTCGGCCTCGGCTTCATCCTGACCATGGCGCTGGGCGTTCTTGCTCTGGGCGAGAGCATCAGCCCCATCCGCATCGCGGGCACCTTGCTGATCGCGCTGGGCTGCGTCTGTGTGTCAAGGAGCATCGCATAATGGCCGCCACTCCCGCCCCGGCCCGCGCGCCTGCGCTCTCGATCAACTCGCTGCTCTTGCTGGTGTTGACGATCCGACTGGCGGCGCATTTCGCCCTGCCCCAACCGCTGCAAAGCGATGGTCTGGCCTATTTCACATTGGCCCAGACGATGGCCGATGGCGGGTGGCCGGTCGATAATCTGGGGCAACATGCGTTTTATTCCATCGGCTATCCGCTGGTGCTGACGCCCTTCTTCGCCCTGTTCGGGGCCAGCGCGCAGGTGGCCTTTGGCGTCAACCTTGCCCTTGCGCTGGTGGCGGGCATGTTGGTGGTGATGGTCGCGGCGCAGGCTGGTTTGGGCGATCTGGGGCGCAAGCTGGCGCTGCTGGGCTATGCGCTGTGGCTGCCGGGGATCTGGAATTGCACGATGGTGGCGCGGGAAAACCTCTCGACGCCGCTGTTGCTGGGCGTGATGTGGCTGGCGCTGCGTTTGCTGCGCTCGCCCTTCAGCCTGCCTCTGGCGGCGGCGGCGGGGGCGACATGGGGCGCGGCTGTGCTGGCCGGTTCCTCGGCGCTGCCGTTGATTGCCGCGCCGCTGATCGCGACGGCGCTGGGCAAATCGCCGCGCCGGATGCTGGCCCCCGCCTTGGCCATGGGCGCGGGCGCCGCGCTGGTTCTGGCCCCCTGGGGCATGGCGACCCAGGCGATGCTGGGCAAGCCGACCCTGTCCACCAACACCGGCTTTAACCTCTATATCGGCAACAACCCCGCCGCGACGGGCCGCTTCATCTCGATCGCCGCCACGCCCGTCGGCCCGCAATGGCACGCCATGCGCGACCACCTGGGCGAAGCGGGGGCCAGTGCCGCCTTGGGCGCGATGGCGCGCGAATGGATGGGGCAAAACCCGGCGCAGGTCATGCGACTGGCCGGCGTCAAACTGGCCGCTTTCTGGGCGCCCAATTTGCCCGACTCCAATGATTTCGCGCTCTCGCCCGCGGTCACTTACGTCCGCCTGTTCGAGGTGGTGCAATATCTGCTGTTCATCACGCTGGCCGCGCTGTGCATCATCCTGCCCGGCATCACCCGCCCGCGCCAGATTGTGCTGCTGGGTGCGATCAGCGGCTTCTGGGCCCTGCACAGCCTCGCCTATATTATCGAGCGTTATCGCGACCCGATCATGCCTTTGCTGATCATCATGGCCTCGGCGGCGCTGTCGGAAATCATCACCCATCGCCTGCCTCGCAAGGAGAGCGCGCATGCTGCATGAACGCATCACCGATGACACCGTTCTGGTGGTCGATCTGGACCGCACGCTGATCACGGGCGATCTGGCGATGGAGGCCTGCGTAACACAGGCCAAGCGCGGGTTTGTCGCCATGCTGACCGTGCTTTGGGCGATGATCCGGGGACGCGCGCGGTTGAAAAGCCTGCTGGCCCGCCGCGCGCCGGTCAATCCGGCCACGCTTAATTATCGGCCCGAAGTGATCGAATTGATCGCCCACGCCCGCCGTCAGCGCCGCCGCGTCATTCTGGCCAGCGCCGCCCATTGGCGCAACGCCCGCCGGGTGGCCAACCATCTGGGCCTGTT
This sequence comes from Novosphingobium sp. Sphag1I, assembly GCF_056279125.1. Classification (NCBI taxonomy): domain Bacteria; kingdom Pseudomonadati; phylum Pseudomonadota; class Alphaproteobacteria; order Sphingomonadales; family Sphingomonadaceae; genus Novosphingobium; species Novosphingobium sp. Sphag1I. The sequence continues at coordinate 149,942 of NZ_JBWBQS010000009.1, forward strand.
TGACGACGTCATCGCCAGCGGTGCGCGCCGCAATGCCAAGGGCGGGGCCAAGCTGTCCGCGATCCGCGATGCTTTGGGCAATCAACCCTTCGACTATGTCGGCGATTGCAGCGCCGACCGCAGCATCTGGCAACAGGCCCGCATCGCCTATACCGTCGAGGCCCCCACCGGCATGGCGCATGAAGAACGCATCGCCGCCCCGCGCAGCCGTTTGCGCGCGCTGATCAAGGCCGCACGCCCGCATCAATGGGCCAAGAACGCGCTGGTCTTTGTGCCGCTGGCTTCGTCGGGCCTGCTGGCCAATCCTTCGGCGATTGCCCAATCGCTCCTCGCCTTTGCCGCGATGAGCCTGATCGCCTCCTCGGTCTATCTGCTCAACGACCTGCTCGATATCGAAAGCGACCGCGCCCATGCCAAAAAGCGCCACCGCCCGTTGGCCAGCGGCGCGCTGCCGATCCCGCTGGCGCTGGTGGCTTGTGTGGCTTTCGCGGTGGCGGGGCTTGCTCTGGCGTGGCAATTGGGCGTGCCCAGTTTCTCCGCCATGGCGACCTATTTCGGCCTGACGCTGGCCTATTCGATGCGATTGAAAGCGGCGATGATTGCCGACGTTTTGACGCTGGCATGCCTCTATACGATCCGCATCATCGCGGGGGCGGCGGCGATTGCAGTGCCGGTGTCATCGTGGCTGCTGCTGTTCAGCGTCTTTTTCTTCCTCAGCCTCGGCTACCTCAAGCGCTATGTCGAATTGCGCAGCAGCGCGCGTGAGCCCGACGAATTGCTGTCCGGGCGCGGCTATACCCGCTCCGACACGGAAATCGTCGCGATCAGCGGGCTGGCCGCCGGCATGGTCTCGATCCTGGTCATGGTCCTGTTTGCCGAGGCGATGGGCAAGACCGGCACCTATGCCACGCCGCAATTGCTCTGGCTGCTGCCTTTGCCGCTGCTCTACTGGCTCAACCGGATCTGGATGATGGGCCGCCGGGGACAGGTGGACAGCGACCCTGTGGCCTTTGCCATTACCGATGCCAAGAGCATGGCTGTTGCCGGCGTGCTGGGCGCTATACTGATCGCGGCGAAATTCACCGCCATCGGGCACTGGCTGCCGCAGCTCGGGATTGCTTAGAGCGATTTCCGTTCAAGCTGACGCGAACGGAAAAGCGACGCTCAAGCGCCGCGCGGGCTAGTCGCATTTTCCGATCCCGAATGATCGGAAAACGCTTTAAGGGGCGGCTTGAGGGCGGCCCCTTCCCTCGTTAAACTGCCGCCATGGCAAGCTTCTTCGCCCGCCCCAAAGCGGATCGCTCCTTACGTTTTCGCCTTGGCTGGTATCTGGCCATGGCCATCTTGTGGTTTGTCGGCCTGTCTGTGGCCATGACGCTGATCTATCGCGTGGTGCCGCCGCCGGTCACGTTGACCATGCTGTTCGACAAAAACGGTTTCGAAAAATCGTGGACGCCCCTCTCGCGCATCGACCGCAAAATGGTGGACGCGGTCATCGCGGGCGAGGATTCGCGCTTTTGCGTCCACCACGGCTTTGACGGGGCGGGCATCGAATATGCGCTCGAACGCAATCTGGCGGGCGATGGCAGCAAGTTGCGCGGCGGTTCAACCATCAGCCAACAGACCGCCAAAAACACCTTCCTGTGGCAGGGCAGCGGCATCACCCGCTATATCCGCAAAGGTCTGGAAACCTGGTTCACCGTGCTGATCGAGAACCTGTGGCCCAAGCGGCGGATCATGGAAGTGTACCTCAACGTCGCGGAAACCGGCATCGGCACCTATGGCGTCGAAGCAGGCGCACAACGCTACTTCCGCCACTCCGCCGCGCGCCTCACGCAAATCGAGGCCGCCCGCATCGCCGCCGCCCTGCCCAGCCCCAAAAAGCGCGCGGTCGTGGGCGCCACCGGCTTTACCCGCCGCCATGGCAACACCATCGCCAAGCGGTCCGGGGTGGTGCGCCGCAATGATCAGGATGATTGTATTTATCAGTGAGGTTTGTGGGGGGCGGTTTGATGCCTCCGGCGGGCAAAGGGACTTGTCCCTTTGCAATCCCGATATGGGCTGGCGCCAGAAAGGCTACGCTGGGTCTATCGCCATGTTTTGAAAGCCTGCGGCGCGGCAAACTCACGCTGATCAGCGCCGCAGGCTTTAAAATCCGAACATCGCGCCCGACACCCAAGGCCGAACCGGCTGCGCAACATCGACAGTAAAGGGATTGCAAAGGGCCCCCGCCCTTTGCCCGCCGGAGGCAAACACCCCCATCACCCCGCAACGAAAAAGGGCGCCCCGAACCGGAGCGCCCTTTCTTTTCAAGCCATCCGGCTACGATCAATAAGCGAGGCTGAGCGTCGCCATGAACGTGCGGGGAACGGGCAGGTACATGGTCGGAACCGAGGTTGCACCGTTCTGACCGGTGAAGCCGCCGATGTAGAACTTGTTGAACATGTTCACCAGGTTCAGCTGAACAAAGCTCTTGTCCGACTTCAGGCCGAAGGGAGCCAGCTTGATGCGGGCGTTCAGGTCAACCGTGGTATAGGCAGGCGCCGCGGCGTCATTGACGCGAACGCCGCTGCTGTAAACCGGCAGGTTGGCCATGTTGTAGTAGCGCTTGCCGGTGTTCTTGACCGTCACCATAAAGCTGATCGGATCAAAGTTAGCTTCGAAGTTGGCGCCGGCGGTATAGACCGGAACGCCTGCTTCACGCTTGCCGGCTGCCGGGATGTACGACGCCCCGCCCGAGTTGATCAGATAGACGGTACCGTCGCTGGCGGTCGTCGTCCCAGCCGTTGCGCCATTGATGATGTTATCAAGGATGCGCGACTTGTTCCACGAACCAAAGGCATAGACCGAGAAGTGGTCGTCGGCCTTCCAGGTCACGGTGGCGTCAACGCCATACTTTTCCACCTTGCCCAGGTTGGTGTAGAGCGAGACCTGCGTGTTCTGGTCATAGACCTGCGAGATCTTGTTGTAGAACATCGTGTACCAACCGCCCAGCGAGGCGCTGATACGGCCCGAACGGAAGCGCAGACCCACGTCAAAGTTATCCGAGGTTTCCGCCTTCGGGCTGCCGCTGGCCGAATTCACGGCATAGAAGAACGAGTTGTACAGCGTGTCCGTACCCGGAACCTGCAGACCCTTCGAGTAGTTGGCATAGAGCGAGGTGCCCTGCGCCAGCGCCAGCGTGAAGCCTACGTTGGGCAGAACCTTGTTATAGTTGAAATTGCGGTTCTGCGGCACGCCAAAGGCGGGGTTGGCGGCGGCATAGGCGGCCTGATCCTGCGGGCTGGGGCAATCGTAACCGCCGGTGCCATTGGTGGCAAAGCAGAAGGTCGTCAGGTTACGCTTGAAGAACGGCGCGCGGATACCGGCCAGAACGTCGAGCTTACCGTCGAAGAACTTGCCGTTATATTCGCCCGACACCTGATGCAGGATCGCATAGGACATGCGGTTGCGGCGCTGGATCGCATTGCCATACTTGTCGGTGATGGCCAGATCGATCGGGAAGTAGGTGTTGTAATAGCCCGTCTGGGGATTCAGGAACGTGATTTCGCCGGTCTGCTTGTGGCGACCGCGGTCATACGAATAACCCACGCGGACCGTGTTGGTCGGGCTGATCTTCCAACGCAACGAGGTCATCAGGCCGATACGGTTGGTTTCGGTTTCGTTGGCGTTGCCCATCAGGATCAGAGGCTTACCAACCGTTCCGTCAGAAATAATACCGTCGCCGTTAACATCGCGACCGGCGTAATAGCGGCCGCCTACCAGGCCAACCATGCCCGCTGTTGCGCCAGACGTGGGGCTGGCTTCGCTCAGCGTACCTACACCGCCGCCATTGGCCTTGGTGTACTGGAAGCTGGGGTCAATGGTCAGCGTCAGCGTGTCGCTCAGGGCAAAGCGCGAATTCATGCGCAGGTTGGCCGTGCGCGAGGGGTTGTAGCGGCATTCAAACGCGCCATAGCCGGTGGACGATGCTGTCGAGCTGGTCGTGTCGGCACAATTGATGCTGTACTTGGCCTCGTCCCAGTTCAGGGCCGCGCGGCCCGTGCTGGAGCTGTTCACCGGCAGGCTGTTTGAATTGAGCGTGCGGATCGACATCGAAGGCGCAAACGTGTTGCGGTTGAAGTTGAAGTGACCGGCCAGCGAGATAAAGTCGCCATTGTCACCCAGCGGCTGCTTCACCTTAAAGTTGAGCTGCTGCTTCTTCACGCCGCCGCCGGTGTTGGCGATAAAGCGGTTCGAGCTGACGCTGCCGGCAAACCATGCCGACAGGCCCGACTTGGTGATTTCACCCGTGTCGACCGAGGCGAACAGACGCTTGAAGCCAAAGTCGCCCAGCGAACCCACGCCCAGCACCTGCGGCGTCTTGAGCGGATCGCGCGAACGATAGTTGACGGTCGAACCCGAAGCGGCAGCCGTGGGGCTGTCGACGTCGGTCGAACCAAGGTTCACGTTGACCTGTTCGATCAGTTCGGAGTCAAGCTGCTGGTTCGAATACAGGGCATAGTTGCCCGTGTCGTTCAGCGGCATACCGTCAAAGGTCTGCGAGATACGGCTGCTGTCGAAACCGCGGATGTACATCGTGCCGCCCGACGAACCGAACGGGTCGGCGTTGAAAAACACAACGCCGGGCACCATGTTGATCACGCTGTTGATCGACTGACCGGGGGTGTTCTTCGAAATGAAGCTCTGATCCAGAACCTGCTTGGCCTTGGGCGTGGCGGGAATATCAACGCCATTGATCGCCTTGGCCTTGGTGCCGGTCACAACGATGGTGTTTTCGAAATCGACCGCGCCGGTCGACTGTGCGAAGGCGGGCGAAGCAACGGCTGCTGCGATCGCGAAAGAGCTGACGGCCAGAGCCGAGTTTTTAATAAAGCGCATGCTGAATGCCCCTGCATGACGGAATTGTTTCAAAAGGCCGAAATGCCTCCCGCCTCAGGGGGCCGGAAACACTCGGATGCAAAACACCTACCGATGTTTGAGTGGCTTCTAAACAGCAGTTTATGACGTAATTTTGACACACATCGGGACGTGAGACAGGATTACGCGTGACAGCGTAAGATTGTTTCACCCCCAACTGACACCAATGTAACTTTGTTGCAGTCTTGACGAAAAATGCGCGGAATCTACATTTGGCGCGGAAATTCTGCTGTTGCGAATTGGATCACAGTGCGACATTTGTGCAACGCAGCAGATCAGGAAAAACCATGGGCATCGGCCATCATCACAACCATCACCACCACGACCATGGCGAATCACATGCCGGCGGTCATCATGGGCATCACCACGGACACCACCATGGGCACGGTACGCCGCATGGTTCGGCCTTTGCCATTGCCACCTCGCTCAACATTCTGTTTGTATTGATAGAAACGGCGGCTGGTGTCATCGGTCATTCCACCGCGTTGCTGGCCGATGCCGGGCACAATCTGTCGGATGTCCTGTCACTTTTGCTGGCTTGGGGTGCGGCGCGATTAAGCGCGCGGGCGCCATCACGCCGCTTTACCTATGGGATGAAGAGCGCCTCGATTCTGGCCGCGCTTGCCAATGCGGCATTGCTGTGGGTGGCGCTGGGCGCGATCCTGATCGAAACACTGCAAAAATTCGCCTCGCCCGAACCTGCGCAGGCAGGCCTGATGATGGTCGTGGCCGCAGCCGGTATTGCGGTAAACGGCCTGTCGGCCATGCTCTTTGCCCGCGGCAGCAAGGATGACCTCAACCTGCGCGCGGCGTTTCAGCATCTGCTGGCCGACGCGGCGGTGTCGGCGGGCGTGGTTCTGGCCGGTCTGGCCATCCATTTCACCGCGTGGAACTGGATCGATCCGATCACCAGCCTTGCCATCACGCTGATGATCGCGCTGGGCAGTTGGTCGATGCTGAAAGAATCCGTGCAGATGGGCCTGCTGGCCGTCCCCGCCTCGGTGAATGAGGAAAAGCTGCGGGCCTTCATCCTGGCCCAGCCCGGCGTAAGCGCGCTCCACGACCTCCACGTATGGCCGATCAGCACCACCGATACCGCCATGACCGCCCATATCATCATGCCCGCAGGCCATCCGGGCGACGCGTTCCTGCACGAATTGGCGCATGAAATGGAACATGACTTTGGCATCGGCCACGCCACCATCCAGATCGAAACCGATGGTGGGCATCAGTGCGCGTTGCATTCGGATGAGGTGGTTTAAGGAGGCATTTGCCTCCGGCGGGCAAAGGACGGCGGCCCTTTGCAATCCCGTTAGGGGGTGGTGCCAGAAAGGCTACGCTGTGTTTATCGCCATGTTTTGAAAGCCTGCGGCGCGGCGAACTTACGCTGATCAGCGCCGCAGGCTTTAGTATTCAAAAATCGCGTTAGACACCAAGGCCGAACCCGGCGCACAACATCGACAGTATCGGGATTGCAAAGGGCCGTCGCCCTTTGCCCGCCGGAGGCATCAACTCCCCTTTACAACGCCCCTGCAAACTTGAGCGGCTCACCCACAGCGCTATCGGCCAACTGGGCTTCCCACATGACCTGATGGCCACGGATGATCGTGCCAAGGACGCGGCCCTTCAGTTCCATGCCGGTATAGGGCGACCAGCCGCAACGGCTCTGGAGCCAATCTTCGGTGATCGTGAACTGGCCCTTGAGGTCGACGACGGTGAAGTCCGCGTCATAGCCGACCGCAATGCGGCCCTTGGATTGCAGCCCAAAGATGCGCTGCACACCCGCGCTGGTCATATCGATCAGGCGGGCCAGCGTCATGCGGCCATTCAGCACATGGTCCAACATCAGCGGGAGCAGCGTCTGCACGCCCGGCATGCCGCTGGGGCTGGCCGGATAGGGCTTGCTCTTTTCCTCGATCGTGTGGGGCGCATGGTCGGAACCGATCACATCGGGCACGCCCTGCTGCAACCAGTGCCACAGGCCGTCGACATGCGCGCCGCTGCGGATCGGCGGGTTCATCTGGGCATAGGTGCCAAGACGCGGATAGGCTTCCTCGCCGCGCAAGGTCAGATGCTGGGGCGTGACCTCACACGAGGCGATGTCGCGGTGCTGGCTGATCAGTTCGAGTTCGGCGGGCGTGGTCACATGCAGGATGTGGATCGGACGACGCGCCTCGCGCGCCAGCTTCAGGATGCGCCTGGTCGCCAGCATCGCGCTTTCATCATCGCGCCATACGGGGTGCGATGATGCATCGCCTTCAACGCGCAGATCCTTGCGCGCATTCATGCGGTCCTCGTCCTCGGCGTGGATGGCCACGCGCCGCGTGCCATGGGCCAGAACGCGGGCCAGTTCCTCATCATGCGCGACCAGCAGGCTGCCGGTACTGGCACCCATGAAAATCTTGACACCCGCCGTGCCGGGAATGCGCTCCAGCTCGGCCAGATCGGGCGCATTGGCCGCCGTCGCGCCGACATAGAATGCGTGGTCACACCACATGCGATGGTGCGCGCGCTCCAGCTTGTCATGCACGCGCATCACCGAATCGGTGTTGGGATTGGTGTTGGGCATTTCAAACACGGCGGTAATCCCGCCCATCACGGCACAGCGGCTGCCGCTTTCCAGATCTTCCTTATATTCCAGCCCCGGTTCGCGGAAATGGACCTGCGAATCGATCACGCCGGGCAATACATCCAATCCGGTGCAATCAATCCGGCGCGCCGCATCGGGAAAACTGCCGATGCCGATGATTTTGCCATCACGGACGGCAACATCAACCTGCGCGGGGCCAGAGGGAGTGTGGACAGTGCCACCGGTGAGGACAAGGTCTGGTGCTTGAGTCATGCATCGCGCTTTGCCACAGGTTAGAGGGAAGATGAAGGTTTAGATGCGAGGGACTCGCCCCTCGCGCTCCCGTGACTGTCGGCGTTGCGCGATAGGTTCAGCCGCACGTATCGGACGCAGCCTCTGAATTTTAACTTGAACGCGACCTTGCCGCGCCGCAGGCTTTCCAAACATGCCAATAAATGCTGCGTAGCCATTCATGCGCCACCCCAAAACGGGATTGCAAAGGCCCCCCGCCCTTTGCCCGCCGGAGGCACCCCAAAACTCCCGTCGGAGGCATAAAACCCCCTTCCCTTTTCCCCTGTTCATCCCCACCTATGCGTCATGACTCACCTCGCCACCCGCGCCGTAATCCGCCTCTCGCCAACCGACCCGCAGGAAGATGTCCGCAAATTCCTGCAAGGGCTGGTGACGCAGGATGTCGTGCTGGGCGCGCTGCCAACCTATGCCGCGCTGCTGACGCCGCAGGGCAAGGTGATCGCGGATTTCATCGTTTGGGCCGACGGGGCCGACCTGTTGCTGGATGTCGCGCACGATCAGGCCGATGGCGTGGTCAAACGCCTGTCGATGTATCGCCTGCGCCGCGCCATCGCCATCGCGCGCGATGAAACTTTGGCCGTGCATTGGAGCCTGTCGCCGCAGGAGGGCGGAACCGCTGATCCGCGCCTTGCGGAACTGGGCTATCGCTGGCTGGCGCCCGGCGGTGAAGTGGCGGTGGATGAGGCCTATCTGGCGCACCGCCTTGCTCTGGGCGTGGCCGAAGGCGCGGAAATCGTCGATCTGCTCTGGCTGGAATGCAATGCCGTCGAATTGAACGGCGTGTCCTTTACCAAGGGGTGCTATGTCGGACAGGAAAACACCGCCCGCATGAATTGGCGACAAAAGGTCAACCGCCGCGTGGTGGTCGTGCCCGCCGCGCAATCACGCGAGGATCGCCGAATCGTGGATTATCCCGCGCTTGGCCTGTCGGTCGAGCATTGGCGGGTGGGCGATATTACCACACCCCCGGCATGGTTCGGCGCGGAAAGCCTTAACCCAGAGGCGTAAGCGCACGCTCAACAGGAACAAGGCCCAGCCGCACCGCCTCGGTTTCGATCAGGCGGGCGGCCATCTCGCGGCTCGAATCGCGGGCAATTTCCAGCGAATCGGCCAAAGGTCCACCAATCAGCGAATCGCCCAGCGCCAACAGCACGAGCGTCTGCGTCACATGGCGCATGCACACTTCGCCCGCGTCATGCACCTCGTCCACAATGGCGTGGATCGAACGCACAATCGTGTCCAGCGCGTCGACATTGCCGATCAGACGCATCCAGCTTACCAACTGACCGCCGCCCTGCTTTTCAAACGCGTCAAAGGCCAGATCGACCACTTCACGCGCCGTCCCGCTGCCGTCACGCTGCGCCAGAACGGCGCGCGCAACAGACGCACAGATCGACACAGCCATATGTTCGGCCAGCGCTTTTTGCAGTTCCGCCGCCGATCCGAAATGGTGCAGAAGATTGGCATGGGTACGCCCGATACGGGCCGCCACCGCCTTGAGCGTGACGCCCTGCGGCCCCTGTTCCACCAACAGATCGCGGGCCGCTTCCAACGCAGCATTGCGACTTGCTTCGGGCGAGAGACGCTTCCTTGTGGCCATGTCCATTGTCCAAACAGCGCAAGCCAACGGGCTCACAATCACACCCAAGTCCCATATAGGCTCAGGCACGATCGAGCAAGAAGCGAAAGCTTCGACCCGCTAAAGCTGTAATTTTTATTCGCACATCAGATGATTTGCGTAATGTCAGACATTTTCACAAGAATGGCGCAACTTCTGATTACGCCGCACGCCTTCCTTCCATACCTCCATTGGGGGAATCATCCTGATTCCCCTGCTCGGATTCCAATTCAATTTCCAGACGAACCGAAGGGCACGCACGGCCGCGCCCCGCGCTGAAGATCAGCCCGCGCTCATCCGTTGGGCGGAAACCCAACCGACGCAAAACCAGACCCGACGCCGGATTGTCCAGAAAATGCCGCCCAACCAGACGCTTGTGCCCCAGCCCGCGGGCGAGCGCCAGCATCGCCCGCCCAGCCTCGGTGGCATAGCCCTGCCCCCAATGTGCACGCGCGATCCAATAACCGATGTTGGCTTCGCCCTCGACCTCGCTCAACCCGATCGAACCGACCAGCGCGCTGCCTTCGGCGCCGGGGCGCGTGATCAGGAAATGCGGCAGGCGTTCATCCTGCGGCTGGCTGGCGAACCAGCGAGCGTCATTTTCGGTATAGGGCCAAGGCGCGCGCGCCAGATTGCGCACGATACCCTCGTCATCGATCGCCGCGTGAATCGCGTTCCAGTCTTCTGGCCACGCAGGCCGCAGAAACAGCCGTTCGCTGCGGAAAAACATGTCTATCGCTCCAAATCCTCATCCCCGCGCGGTCTCTTAACCGCTGCAGGTGACATTGTGGTGACGATCCGGTCACAATCCAGCGCATGCTGAACCGCATCGGACGCAATGCTGCATTGATCGAGCGCAAGCGGACGCTTGACGCCGGACCAAATTGTCGCGCCACACCGGTCGGTGGATGAGGAAGAGAAACGAAAAGAGGGAGATGGGACGGGCCCCTCTCCCTCGTTCAGCCAAGGCGATAAAACCTTGGCGGGGCCATCCCATCAGGATGGCCCAAATAGACCATCCGCTTACTCGGCGGCTTCGGCCAGAGCGTCAACCGACACGTATTTGCGGCCGAGCTTGCCTTCGTGGAAACGCACGCGGCCTTCGATCAGCGAGAACAGCGTGTGATCCTTGCCCATGCCAACGTTGGCGCCGGGGTAAACCTTGGTGCCGCGCTGACGGATGATGATGTTGCCACCAATCACCAGCTGGCTGCCGAACTTCTTCACGCCAAGGCGCTTGGACTGCGAGTCGCGACCGTTACGCGACGAACCGCCTGCTTTCTTATGTGCCATTGTCGAAAACTCCTGAGCTTAGGCGGCCGCGACCGACACGATGCGCAGCAGCGTAAGCAGCTGGCGGTGGCCGTTCTTGCGACGATAGTTGTGACGGCGACGCTTCTTGAAAACGATCACCTTTTCCGACTTCGCCTGAGCGATGATTTCAGCCGAAACGACAACCTTCGAAGCGTCGGCGACAACGCCTTCTTCGCCGGCCAGCAGAACATCACCCAACGTGATCGTTTCACCGGCTTCACCAGCCAGCTTCTCGACCGCAATCTTGTCTCCGGCGGCGACCCGATACTGCTTACCGCCCGTGCGCACGATAGCGAACATGATACAAATCCATTCAAAAAATTACGTGGCCGCCCCGGCCGCGTTTCCCGAAACCTGCCGCCGAGCTTTGGCCCGGCATGGCGGTCATTCGAGGAGCCGCGAGCGACGCGCCGAGCCCCACCACACACAGCAGGGTTCGGAAAGAAGCTGCGCCGTTAGTGCAACCGCCCACTCGTGTCAATGCACCCGATGCGATAAAGGCCCATTTCGACCGGCAAACCTGGGGCAAACACGGGCCGATTTCTGCCCTCTGGCGCATGCCAACAGGCGTGCTATGGCGCAACCATGCTTGGCCCTATCGCAAAAACCGCTTCATCCACAAGCCCGCAATCGCGGCGATTCGCAAAGGCGCACAATGGGACGCCCCGATTCGTCGGTTTGGCCTTGTTGGTTCCCGCCCTGGTGCTGACCGGATGCAGCACGGCCTCTTATCCTTCGCTGGCGCGCCGGGCCGAAGAATATCCCGCCGCCGCAACCAAACCATCGGTTGATGTCAGCAACCCGGATCAAACGCCGGCCGACATCAACACCCGAATCGATTCGCTGCGCCGCGCCGCCCATGACGCGGACAAGGCCTTTGACGCCGCCCGCCCCGCAACCGAACGCGCCCTCAAGGCCGCGAGCGGCGCCAGACCAGGTGACGAGGCATGGCAGCAAGCCAACCTTGCCCTGAGCGATCTGGAACGCCTGCGCGGCGCGCTCGGCATTGTCGAAGCGGATATCGACGAATTGTATGCGCAGGACCGCATGGCCCATGCCCCGGAAAATCCCGGCAAACCCCGCGCTGCGGCCAAGCTGATCGAAGCGGCACGCGACAAAATCCTCGCCATGGGGGCCAATCAGGACAAGGTTCTCACCGCCGCGCGGGCGAAGTTGCCACGCTGACCCCGTTTAGCGCCAGCGCGCCAGATCCGCGTAATCCTGTTCGCGCGGTTCAACCCAAGCCCATTGCCCGCCCCGCTTTTCGCGCTTCCAGAACCAACTCTCACTCTTGAGATGGTCCATCGCGAAATCGGTGGCGGCAAAGGCGTCACGCCGATGACGAGAAGCGGCCGCCACCAGCACAATCGGATCACCCGGCGTCATTTCGCCCACCCGGTGCCAGATCATCAGGCCATCCAGCGCCCAGCGCCCCATCACATCATCGGCCAGCGCCTGCATCCCCGGCAGGGTCAGCGGCGCGTAATGCTGAAGCTCCAGCGCCTCGACTTCATCGCCTTGTTCAGAATTATCGGCTCTCACCTGCCCCAGAAAGCTGACCACGCCGCCCGACTGCGGATGTGCGGCGGCAAAGTCGCGCATCGCGGCACCGACGTCAAAGGCCTGTTCGATCAGTTGGACGTCGATCATCCGCCACTCACCGGAGGCAGAAAGGCCAGTTCATCGCCCGCCTTCAATTCCAACCCTTCGGCCTGAACCAACGCGCCATTGAGCGCCAGACGCACACGCGGCCCGGTCAAAGCCTGCGCCAGTTCCGGCGCCAATCCGGCGAGAACCTGCACCAAAGCACCGGGCGCCACATCGCGCTCCGCCCCGCCGGCCAGATCGGCCAGCCTGCCCAGAAACACCAATTTTGCCACGATCACCCCCCCGTCATCGACATATGGCGCGGCAAGGCAGGCTCTGCGCCGGGGCGGTTGATTTCGAAATGGTGGCGCTGCGGCTTGATCCGCATGGCCTCGTCCAGCGCGGCTTCGAGCGCGCTTTCCGGTTCCTCGCTGCGCAAGGCGGCGCGCAGATCGACCTGTTCACGCCCGCCGAGACAGGCGAACAATTGCCCCGTCGCGGTCACGCGCACGCGGTTGCACCCGTCACAGAAATTGCTGGTCAGCGGCGTGATCAGCCCCAGACGCCCGCCCGTTTCCGCCACGCGCCAATAACGCGCCGGACCGCCGCTGCGATGGCCATCAGCCTCCAGCGTAAAGCGTTGCTCCAGATCCTTGCGCACCTGCGTCAGCGGCAGATAGTGATCGTAGCGATCCCCCTCAACCTCGCCCAACGGCATTACCTCGATCAGCGTGATCTCATGCCCCTGACCATGTGCCCATGCGACCAGATCGCCGATCTCGGCCTCATTCTCGCCCTTGAGTGCGACCGTGTTCAATTTGACCGAAAGGCCCGCCTCGCGCGCCGCCGCGATGCCTTCAAGCACCTGCGGCAATTGGTCACGCCGGGCGATCTTGGCAAATTTTTCCCGGTCCAGCGTGTCGAGGCTGACGTTGACGCGGCGTATCCCCGCCTCGCGCAGGTCGTCGGCGAATTCGGCCAGACGCGTACCATTGGTCGTGATGGTCAGTTCTTCCAGCCCATCACCAATCTTGCGCCCGATCGCGCGCACCAGTTCGATCATGTCACGCCGCACCAGAGGTTCCCCCCCGGTCAGCCGGATTTTGGTCACCCCGCGCCCGATGAAGCCCAGCGCCAGCTTGTGCAATTCCTCAAGGCTCAGCACTTCGGATTTGGGCAGGAAAGTCTGCCGCTCGGGCATGCAATAGGTGCATCGCAAATCGCACCGGTCAATCACCGACAGGCGCAGATAGGAAATCCGGCGTTGAAACTGATCAACTAAGGGCTGGCTCATGCGGCTCAGTCTATCACCGCTCCGGGGCCTTGGCTATCCAGTCTCAGGATTTGGCCGGTAATTCCGGGGGCCTTGGCCAAAAAGGCGCGGGCCGCCGCGATTCCTTCGGGCGAATCACTTTCCACCAGATTGACCCGCGCGGGGGCATAGGAACGCGCCAACCCCTGCACCGCCGCCAGACGCCACCCACGATGTTCGTGCCCCGCCAAAGGCATGACCATCACCAGATCGCCCTGCGCCAACAAAGCCTCGGCCTGTGCCAGCCAATCGGCATGAAACGCCACCGCCGCGGCCAGAGGTGCCGCCGGCAATCCCTCAATGGCCAGAAGCGCCATGTTACCGCCGCTCACGCGTCAGCGTCATGCCGATCTTTTCACCCGCCTCGCTGATGGCCAGCTTAACGATCTTGACCGTCACGGCCTCGACCCGCTCATCCTGAAGGAACAACGTTTCAACGATGTGATCGGCCACCGCCTCGATCAGCGTGAAATGCACACCCTCGGGCAAGGCATCGCTGGCGGCGAATTTCAGGTCCATGTAATTCTTGCTGGCCCCCAACGGCGTGTCGGGCAAATAGCGGTCATAGGGCTTCAAACGCACGCTCACGCTGATGCGCAAAGGCTGCTTCTGGCCCGTCTCTTCCGAATAGACGCCGGTCAGCACGTCCACTTCGAAATCGGCCACTTCAAGGATCAGGCTGTCGGCCACGTTCTATGCTCTCACGAAGGATGGGGGGTGTTGGCGCGGGCCGATGGCAGGTTGTTTTCGGGGAGTCTAGAAGAAAAGGTGAAATGCGAGGGACTCATCCCTCGCGCGCCCGTTACTGTTCGGCGTGGCTTCATGGATTAAGCGCCGCGTCTCGGACGCAAGGTATCGGATGAAGGCCTGCGGCGCCAATATCCAAAACCCATCCGCGCCGCAGGCCTTCATCCGATAGGTCCAACGCCACTTTGCAAACCTGACGCCACCCCAAAACGGGCTTGCAAAGGGCCCCCGCCCTTTGCCCGCCGGAGGCAAACTTCCTTAATCCCGACGCCACCGCGCAAAGATCGCCGTCGGCAACATGCGCCCCGCATCATCCTCACGCACTGACAGATCGCCATGCTCGACATAGCCGGGCAGATCGGCAAAGACCTCGTCCAGCAATCCGGCGATGGCAAGCGAGGACATGCGCACCGCATAGACCGTCAGGAAGAGATAGCGGCTGTCGCTGTCCAGCAATTGCCGCGCATCGCGGATCAGGCCGGGCAGGTGTTCTTCGAGCCGCCAGACTTCACCATCCGGGCCGCGTCCGAATTTGGGCGGGTCCATGATGATGCCGTCATAGCGCTTGCCGCGGCGCACTTCGCGCGCGGTGAATTTGGCCGCATCATCGACGATCCAGCGCACCGGGCGGCTTTCCATGCCCGAGAGCGCGGCATTGGCGCGGGCTTGGGCCACCGATTTCTTGCTGGCGTCTACGTGGGTGACGGGGCCATACTGGCTGAGCGCCAGCGTGCCGACGCCGGTATAGCCGAACAGGTTGAGCGTGGAAGCATCGCTGCGCCCCGCCAATTGCTGTCCCATCCACCCCCAGACCGGCGCCATGTCGGGGAAAAATCCCAGATGGCGAAACGGCGTGCATTGCGCGGTAAAACTTACATCCCCCCAGCCCAGCGACCAGCCATCGCGCGGCACCGGCTTGGTGTAATTCCAGCGCCCGCCACCATCTTCATCCGCGCCGGGCACGAATTCGCCGTGGGCGTCCCAATCGCTCTGACGCGGCTGCCACAGCGCCTGCGGTTCTGGGCGGATAAAGCGATAGTCCCCATAGCGCTCAAGCTTGCGCCCCGCGCCCGAATCGACCAGCCCGTAATCGGCCCAACCCTCGCCGGTCAGCAATACGGGCTGGTGGATCAGCTCTGCCATTACGCCTTCGCAGTCGCCCGCTCGGCGACATAGGCGCAGACCGCGTCATAATCGCCGGGCAGTTCGGCATAGCGCTCTTCACGCTCGAACAGATCGCCCACGCGTTCGGGCAGGCCGGGGCGGTGGCCGGTGCTGCGCTCGACCGCTTCGGGGAACTTGGCCGGATGCGCGGTGGCCAGCGTGACCACCGGGGTGCCCTTGGCGATCCCGGCATTACGCGCGGCGTGGATGCCGATGGCGGTGTGCGGATCGAGCAATTCGCCCGCCGCTTCCCAGCCCCAGCGGATGGCCTGCGCCATTTCGTCGGCATCGGCGCGGGCCGACACGAACAAAGCGGCTGCGCCTTCACGCTGCGCATTGGTCAAGGTCATCGCCTTGGTGGCCTCAAACCCGGCCATCTGCTGGGCCAAAGCCGCGCCGTCGCGGCCGCCGACATCGAACAAAAGGCGTTCGAAATTCGAGGACACCTGAATGTCCATGCTGGGCGCGGCGGTGGGCGTCACGGTCCCGGCAGAATAATCGCCAGTCGAGAGCGCACGGTGGAGAATGTCATTCACATTGGTGGCGACGATCAGCTTGGCGATCGGCAGGCCCATTTGCGCCGCGACATAACCGGCAAACACATCCCCGAAATTGCCGGTCGGGACCGAGAAGGCCACTTCCCGCTCCGGCGCGCCCAACTGCAGTGCGGCGGCGAAATAATAGACCACCTGCGCCATCAGACGCGCCCAGTTGATCGAGTTCACCGCGCCGATGTTGAAGCGGTCGGTGACGGCCTTGTCGTTGAAAATGCGCTTCACCATCGCCTGCGCATCGTCGAAGCTGCCCTCGATGGCGATGTTATAGACGTTGGGGGCCAGAACGGTGGTCATCTGGCGACGCTGGACGTCCGACACGCGGCCCTTGGGGTGCAGCATGAAGATGTCGACCTTGGCCCGGCCCGCCACGGCGTCAATCGCCGCGCTGCCGGTGTCGCCACTGGTCGCACCCACGATGGTCAGGTTCTGCGGGCTGCGGCCAAGGAATTCCTCGAACAGCAGGCCCAGCAATTGCAGCGCCACGTCCTTGAACGCCAGCGTCGGGCCGTGGAACAGTTCAAGCAACCACTGCTGCTCATCGAGCTGCTTCAGAGGCGTGACGGCAGCATGCGAAAAACGACCATAGGCCGCCGTGGTAAGCTCGAGCAAACGCTCATAGCTCAGGCTGTCGCCCACGAAAGGCGCCATCACCTTGGCTGCCAGTTCCGCATAGGGCAGCCCAGCCAGCGCAGCGATCTCGTCTTTGCTGAAACGCGGCCATTCACGCGGCACATAAAGCCCGCCGTCGCTGGCCAGACCTGCCAAAGTCGCGCCTTCAAAATCAAGAACCGGTGCGTTGCCGCGCGTGGAGATATATTCCATGGGATTCCCTGTCCGTTTGGGCTGCGCGTTAGCGACAGTGGGCCGCAGGGGCAAGGGTTTTGGATCGGGCCGCGTTTATGACGCCTCCGGCGGGCAAAGGGTCTCGACCCTTTGCAATCCCTTTATTGGGAGTGCGCTGTCCCGGCCACCGGGCCTTATGGGTTGGGGCGGTTATTGCCTGCGGCGCGGCGAACTCGCGCTGATTGCGCCGCAGGCTTTATAAACTCAAACATCGCGTCCGACACAAAACGCCGAACCCCACCCACAACGCAGACAGTAAAGGGAGCGCGAGGGTCTAGACCCTCGCATCACTCCCCTTCTTCCTCCCGCCCCTCCAACACCCTCTTCCTCACCGCCACCCCATAAATCACCAGAGCGGTCAGCGCGAAAAGGAACCACTGCACCGCATAGGACAGATGGTTGTTAGGCAGATCACGCGGATCGGGCCGCGCATTCGCCGCCAATCCCGCCAGCGCCGGATCGGCCACGACATGATGGGCAAACTCGCCCCCCGGCACGATCATGCCGCGCACCTGTCCACCGGCCCATGTCACCGGGTCAGGCCTTTTGCTCCATCCCAAAACGACATCGGCCAAAACACCCTTAGGCGCCTCGGTCGGACGAAAGCCCTGCGTGTCCACCGGAGCCGTCAGGCAACGGGCGATATGCGCCCATCCCGCCTGCCCTGCGGCATTACGCCCTGATTGGGCCGAAATCTGCAACACCTGCTGGCACCAGAATTGGGTGCGGTGGAAATCGCGTGCGTCCGAGGCTCTGTACCGCCACACCTCGCCGATCGAGACCATATCTGCATCGCCCTGTGCCGCGGAAAAGCGCGCGATCTTGGCCTCTTTTTGGGCCAGTCGATCCAACTGCCAAAAACCAAGGTGGACCATATAGCCCGCCGCCGCCAGCACCAGCAGCGTGGGGATCACGGGTAATTTGCGCCAATTCATTGCGGATCGATATCCTTTGCCCCGGCTTCCATCGCCCGGCGTTGATATTCGGCGGCCAACAACGCCGCCTTGGACACCCGCAACCCATAGAGCGTGGGCAAAACCACCAACGGCACCAACACCGCGACATACACCCACACCGGCGGATCAACATCCAGCGCCAGCCAAGCCGCCACAACCGCCGCCAGCGCGCCAACACCAAAGGTCAAAAATGCCGCAGGCCCATCGCCCACATTGAACGCGCCATAATCCAGCCCGCATCGCCCGCAACGCGGCGCGAAATGGGCAATGCCGGCAAACAACCCCTTGGCCCCGCAACGCGGACACAAACCAAACAGGGCAGCCGAGAATATCCCCGGCTGCCCTTCGAATGCGGATGGCGATTGCGGATCAGTCAACCGCAAAGCCCCAGTTGCCCCAGATGTAGATGCAAACAAACAGGAACAGCCACACCACGTCGACAAAATGCCAATACCATGCGGCGGCTTCAAAGCCGAAATGCTGACGCGGGGTGAAATCACCGCGATAGGCGCGCGCCAAACACACCGCGAGGAAGATCGTGCCGACGATCACGTGGAACCCGTGGAACCCGGTGGCCATGTAAAAAGCCGAACCATAGGTGTTCTTGCCAAAGGCAAAAGGCGCATGGGCATATTCAAACGCCTGAAGGCTGCTGAACAAAATGCCCAGAATGATGGTCAGCCACAGGCCCTTTTTCAGGCCCGACCGGTCGCCATGGATCAGACTGTGATGCGCCCATGTCACGGTCGTACCCGACAGCAGCAGGATCATCGTGTTGAGCAGCGGCAGGTCGAAGGCGTCAAGGACGGCTTCCATTTCCTTGGGCGGCCATTGTCCGCCAATCGCCTTGGAAAGGGTCGAGGGAAACAGCGAGAAATCAAAGAAGGCCCAGAACCAGCCGACAAAGAACATCACTTCGGACGCGATGAACAGGATCATCCCGTAACGCTGATGCAATTGCACCACCGGCGTGTGATCGCCCGCATGGGCTTCGTTCACGATCTTGTTGAACCACGTGAACATCGCCGCCAGCAACAGCGCCAGCCCCGCCCAAGGCACCACCGCGCCGCCGGACATATCGTGCATTTTCAGCACCATGCCCGTCGTAAAGGTGAAAGCACCAATCGTGGTAGCCAAAGGCACCAGATCGGGCGGCAGGATATGATAATCATGTGTCTTGCCAGCGGCCATCGCATTCATCCCCTTTTCGCCGGAACGCGGGCCCGTTGCGGCCTCTCTGCCCGGCATTTGTTGTTTGCAAACCTATCTTTCCTGCGCCCTTCGGTCCAGCCTGATTTGCAACCGAAAAGCGTCGATTTCAGCCCCCCGCCGAACGGTGGAACGTGTAACTCAACGTGATCTGCTCAAGACCTTTCAGATCCTTGTCCTCAAGGATCTTGGGGTCCACGTAATAGCTGACCGGCATCGACACGCTTTGCCCCGGTTGCAGCGTCTGTTGGGTGAAACAGAAACAGGCGACCTTGGTGAAATAGCGCGCCGCCTCATCGGGGGCGACGTTGAAACTGGCCGCCCCGGTGATCACCTGATCCGATTTGTTATGCGCTTCAAAAATGGCCAGAGTGCGCGCGCCGATCGCCACGGTCTGCGTCGTCTGGCGCGGGCGGAATTGCCATGGCATGTTCGGATCGACATTGGCGTCAAACCGCACCGACATCGTCCGCCCCGAAGCGACCTTGACACCCGCCGCCGCCGCCTCGCTGGCCCTTTGCGGGGTGCCGCCATAGCCGGTCGCCTGACAAAACAGGCGATAGAGCGGGACCGAGGCATAACCCAATCCGACCATCCCCAGCGCCAGCGCTCCGGCAAACATCGCCACGCGACGGTTGCGGGCCTGCGGATCGCTCTGCGTCAGGCCGGACATCGGATCAGTGCCCCATTTTCACGATGGTGATCGCGAAAAACAGCACCACCATCCCGACCAGCACCAGCCCCAAAGCCTTGTTCCGCCCGGCGATGATCCGCTTGCGCTCCTGCATATCGATGGGTTCGCTCACAAATATCCTCCGATAATCGGCACCCAACGATCCGCCACCAGCGCGGCGAACAGGGCAAAGAGATAAAGCACCGAATAAGCGAACAATTGCTTTTCCGGCTTCATGCGGTCGTCATCATCGCTGCGTTCCCGGAAACCGACGCGAATGGCCAGCAACAGGAACAGCGTGGAAAGCACCCCTGCCGACACGCCATAGATCCACCCCGGCCCGCCATCCGCCTTGGGCAGGAACACCGGCAAAAGCGTCAGCGGCAACAACAGCACCGAATAGGCAAAGATCTGGCGCCGCGTGGATTTTTCACCCGCCACCACCGGCATCATGGGAATGCCGACCTTGGCGTAATCGGTCTTCACAAACAGCGCCAGCGCCCAGAAATGCGGCGGCGTCCACATGAAGATGATCATGAACAACAGAACCGGCATCCATGTGATATGCCCGGTCACCGCCACCCACCCGATCATCGGCGGGAAAGCCCCCGCTCCGCCACCGATCACGATGTTCTGGGGCGTGCGCGGTTTCAGCCACACCGTATAGACCAGCGAATAATAGACAATCGACACCGCCAGAATGAGCGCACAAAGCCATCCCGCCGCCAAACCCATGGTCAGCACCGACAGGCCCGAAAGCGCCATGCCGAAATCGCGCGCCGATTCGCGCTCCATCCGGCCCGATGGCAGGGGGCGTTTGGCGGTGCGCTTCATCCCTGCGTCAATGTCGGCCTCCCACCACTGGTTCAGCGCCGCCGCCCCGCCCGCGCCCACCGCGATGCAAAGAATCGTCGCAAAACCAAGCACCGGATTGATATGCCCCGGCGCGGCCAGCAGTCCGCAAAGCCCGGTAAAAATCACCAAAGTCATCACGCGCGGCTTGGTCAGCGCAAAGAAATCGCGCCAATCAGCGGGGCGTCGGGCGGCGTTGTGTGTGGCGGGGGTGCTCATGGGCATTCCCCCTTGCCCCATTGCGCCGCGATGTAAAGGGAGCACGAGCGA
Organism: Novosphingobium sp. Sphag1I; assembly: GCF_056279125.1. Lineage (NCBI taxonomy): Bacteria > Pseudomonadati > Pseudomonadota > Alphaproteobacteria > Sphingomonadales > Sphingomonadaceae > Novosphingobium > Novosphingobium sp. Sphag1I. The sequence continues at coordinate 170,845 of NZ_JBWBQS010000009.1, forward strand.
CATGGCTGTCCCCTGAAGTGACGGATGCGGCCGGAAAACAGGCGCCCGGACGGCCCGGGCGCCCTGATCGACTTTAGTGGTGACCTTCGTCCTTGATCACCGGCAAGGTTTCAAACTGGTGGAACGGCGGCGGGCTGGACAAGGTCCATTCCAGCGTCGCGATCGAATTGTCGATCTCCCAGTAATTGCCTTCCGCCTTTTTACCCATGGTAAAAGCATAGATGATGTTGATCAGCCAGATGCCGATCGAGGCCGCCATCACCATATAGCCGATCGTGGCAATATGGTTCCAATAGGCATAGGCAGGCGTAAAGTCCGGATAGCGGCGCGGCATGCCCTGCATCCCCAGGAAGTGCATGGGGAAGAAAATCATGTTCACGCCGACAAAGAACACGGCAAAGTGGAGGTAGGACAAAGCTTCCGAATGCCAGCGCCCGCTCATCTTGGGGAACCAGTAATAGAAGCCCGCAAACAGCGAGGTGACGGCACCCAGCGAGAGCACATAGTGGAAGTGACCCACCACGTAATAGGTGTCCTGAAGATTGTCGTCCAAGCCGCCATTGGCCAGCTCAACGCCCGTAACGCCGCCCACCGTGAACAGGAAGATGAAGCCGATGGCCCAGACCATGGGCGATGTGAAACGGATCGAACCGCCCCACATCGTCGCGATCCACGAGAAAATCTTGATGCCGGTGGGCACCGCGATCACCATCGTGGCGGTGGTGAAATACATCTTCACATCTTCGGACAGGCCGGTGGTGTACATATGGTGCGCCCACACGACAAAGCCGACCACGCCAATCGCCACCATCGCATAGGCCATGCCCAGATAGCCGAACACCGGCTTGCGGCTGAAGGTCGAGATGATCTGGCTGATCATGCCGAAACCGGGCAGGATCATAATGTACACTTCGGGATGGCCGAAGAACCAGAACAGATGCTGGAACAGCACGGGATCGCCGCCGCCCGCCGCATCAAAGAAAGTGGTATGGAAATTGCGGTCGGTCAGCAGCATCGTGATGGCGGCCGCCAGCACCGGCAGAGCCAACAGCAACAGGAAGGCCGTGACCAACACCGACCACACGAACAGCGGCATTTTATGCAGGGTCATGCCCGGCGCGCGCATGTTGAAAATGGTGGTGATGAAATTGATCGCCCCCATGATCGACCCCGCCCCCGACAGGTGCAGCGAGAAGATCGCGAAATCGACCGCCGGCCCCTGCGACCCCGAGGTCGAGAGCGGCGCATAGGCGGTCCAGCCGATCCCTGCGCCCTGCCCCGTGCCGCCCGGCACAAAGGCCGAGCACAGCAGCGAGCAAAAACCCGCCACCGTCAGCCAGAACGAGATGTTGTTCATGCGCGGAAAGGCCATGTCCGGCGCACCGATCATGATCGGCACAAACCAGTTGCCAAAGCCGCCGATGATAGCGGGCATGACCATGAAGAACACCATGATCAGGCCATGCGCGGTGATCAGCACGTTCCACAGGTGGAGTTGCTGGTCAAAGCTGGGATTTTTCGTGCCCAGCAGTTCTGCGAAAAAGCCCAGATACTGAATGCCCGGATGCGCCAGTTCGGCGCGCATGATGCCCGAAATCGCGCCCCCGATGATCCCCGCCGTGATGGCAAAGATCAAATAGAGCGTGCCAATATCCTTGTGGTTGGTCGACATGAACCAGCGAGCGAAAAAGCCCGGCTTGTGATCATGGTCGTGGTCATGCACATGCCCATCGGAATGCGCGTGAAATTCGTCTGCGATGGTAGCCATGTCTATCAAGCCCTCGCGTAAAAGTTATTCGCCGGACGAGGCGGCAGCGGCCACCTCGGTCCCCGAAGCGGCATCAGCCGCAGGCGCAGCAGCAGCGGCGGCAGCCGGTGCTTCCGGTGCGCCGTCGATCTTGGCGCCGGCGTGGGTCATGACCCAGGCATTATATTGCGGACGGGGCAATGCCTCGACCACAATCGGCATATAGCCATGGCGCGCACCGCAAAGCTCGCTGCACTGACCATAATAGACGCCCGGTTCTTTGACGAAGAGCACCTTTTCATTGATCCGCCCCGGCACCGCGTCCAGCTTGAACCACAGCGAGGGCACCGCAAAGGAGTGGATCACATCCGCCCCCGTGGTCTGCAGGCGAATCGGTTCGCCCGCCGGCACCACCATGCGATAGTCGGCGGCCAATTGTTCGGGCTCACCCCGCTTGTCGGCCTCTTCCTTGCTCAGCATGTTGCTGGTGACTTCAAACTCGCCATTATCGGGATAGGCATAGGTCCAGTACCACTGGTTGCCGATCGCCTTGATGGTCAGCGCTTCCTTGGGCGCGGTCTTGAACTGATGGGCCAGCAGCTTCATCGAGGGCACGAAGACCACCAGCAGGATCAACACCGGAATCCCGGTCCACACCACTTCGAGCAGCGTGTTGTGGCTCGTCTTGCTGGGCACCGGATTGGCGCGGGCGTTGTAACGCACCACCACCCAGATCAACAGCGCCAGCACGAAAAGCGTGGTCGCGATCAGCACCGTCATCACGATATTATCGTGCATCCACAAGGCTTCGAGGCCCGTGGGTGAATATTGGGTCTGGAAAGTCAGCCCGCCATCGACCGGCATACCTTTGCCGGGTGTGGGCTTCATCGGGGTGTAACCGCCCGGCGCCACGGCAAAGCGGTCTGCCGCCTCGCCAGCGCGGGCAGCAATCGGCGCCAGCACCGGCAGCGCCATCAGGGCAATACGCAACAATCGGCGCCCGAAGGCCCCGGATACTTCTCCCAAAATCATGGCCTACGTTCTTTCTTCTTCGCCGCTCGGAAGAAAAGCCCCCTCCTCGTCCGGCGTCCCACAGGCTCCGGGACTTTTGTCCCTTAGGAACAGGGTGTACCAGTGCTTGCCCCAGCCCACAAGCGCCTCTAGGGGTAATTTTGAAGCAGGGCGCGCGACGCACCTGCGGGAAACCACGCAGTTTTTTGAACGAAGGCAAGACAAAGCATGACCGAAGAAGAGGTGCTGGCCGAATTCCGCGCCAGCCATGCCCTGCTCGAAGGGCATTTCCTGCTCTCCTCTGGGCGCCACAGCGCGCATTATCTGCAATGCGCCCGCGTGTTGATGAACCCGGAACGCGCCAGCCGACTGGCCATTGCCATCGCGCAGAAATTGCCGCGCGACCTGCGCAAGGAAATCCAGAAGGTCATCAGCCCCGCGATGGGCGGATTGATCATCGGCCATGAAGTGGGCCGCGCGCTGGGCGTGGACGCGATGTTTGTCGAACGCCCCACCGGCACGTTCGAATTGCGCCGCGGCTTTTCCATCGAACCGGGCGACAAGGTGCTGATGGTCGAGGACGTGGTGACCACCGGCCTGTCGAGCCGCGAAGCCATCAAGGCGATCGAGGAAGCCGGCGGCAAGGTGATCGCGGCGGCTTCGCTGATCGATCGCAGCGCGGGCACGGTGGATCTGGGCGTGCCCTTCTATCCGCTGATCGCGCTCAATTTCCCGACCTATGCGCCGGACGAACTTCCCGCCGCCCTTGCCGCAACGCCCGCGGTCAAGCCGGGCAGCCGGGCCAAGCCGTAATGAACGCGCTGTCCCCTGCGCGGTTGCGCCTTGGTGTGAACATCGACCATGTGGCCACGATCCGCAACGCGCGGGGCGGCGCGCATCCTGATCCGGTGCGCGCGGCGCAAATCGTCGCGGCCGTGGGGGGCGATGGCATCACCGCCCATCTGCGCGAGGATCGCCGCCATATCCGTGACGAGGATCTGATGCGGATTCAGGCGGCGACCACGCTGCCGCTGAACCTGGAAATGGCCGCCACGGACGAGATGCTTGACATCGCGCTGCGCCACAAGCCGCATGCCGCCTGCATCGTGCCCGAGCGGCGCGAGGAACGCACGACCGAGGGCGGGCTGGACGCGGCGGGACAGCACAACCGGCTTGCCCCCATCGTTCAGCGTTTGACCGATGCGGGCATCCGCGTTTCGCTCTTCATCGCGCCGGAAATTCGCCAGCTTGACGCCGCGATCCGCCTTGGCGCGCCGGTGGTGGAATTCCACACCGGCGAATATGCCCATGCCGAAGGGGACGCGCGTGAGGTGGAACTAAAGCGCCTTGCCGACATGGCCGCTCTTGCCGCGCGCAACGGGATCGAGCCGCATGCGGGCCACGGTCTGACCTATGACAATGTGCAACCCGTTGCCGCCATCCCCCAGATCGCCGAGTTGAACATCGGCCATTATCTGATTGGCGAGGCGGTGTTCGTGGGCCTTGAAAACGCGGTGCGCCGGATGCGTGATCTGATGGACGCTGCGCGGGGCTAGTGCATGATCGTCGGGCTGGGGCATGATCTGGTGAATATCGAGCGCATCGAAGCGGCGCTCGAACGCCACGAGGCACGCTTTCTGGCGCGCAGCTTTACGCCCGACGAAATCGCTCTGGCCGATTCGCGTCCCGCCATGCGCGCGGCCACGCTGGCCAAACGCTGGGCCGCCAAGGAGGCCTGCGCCAAGGCACTGGGCACAGGCATCGGGCGCGGGTTTTCCATGACCGATATAGAGGTGGTGCGCGATGATCTGGGCGCGCCATCGCTGTTGCTGCATGGCGGCGCGGTGGATCGTCTGGCGCAGATCACGCCGACGGGGCACCGCTCCAGCCTCCACCTTTCGTTGTCCGACGATCTGCCCTGGGCCAGCGCCACGGTGATTATCGAAGCCTTGCCGGTTTAGTGGCCCCTTTATAACCGAATTTGTGAAAGACGATTTTGTGATGTCCGCCCCCAGCGATACCAAACCCAGTGACGTCACCAAACAACCCATCGACTGGTGGGCCGAGGTGCGCGGGCTTGGCGGGATGTTGCTGGCGGTGCTGGCGTTTCATTCTTTCATCGCCAAGCCTTTCTATATCCCCTCGGCCTCAATGTTGCCGGGCCTGTGGGTGGGCGATCATCTGGTGGTGTCGAAATACCCCTATGGCTGGAACTGGGCCTCGCCCAGCTTTCACATCCTGCCGCGCGGGGATTGGCGTATTTGGCCGGGCACGCCCGATTATGGCGATATCGTGATCGTGGTGCCGCGCGGCCATCCGGGCGATGATTACATCAAACGCGTGGTGGCCCGCCCCGGCGACCGCATCGCGCTGCGCCATGGCCAGATCATCCTGAACGGTCACCCCGTGCCGCAGGCGGTCGAGCCTCCCGCCGAAATCCCGCTGGACGCGATCCGGGGCGATGAAGACCCCTACCCCTGCGAAGGACCGGGTTTTATCGGCCTGAAAGAACGTAAACCTTCGGGTCAGGAAGTCTGTTCGATCCCGGCATGGCGTGAGACCTTGCCCAATGGCGCAACCTATACGATCCTTGATCATATGGAGCAGCCCTTTGACGACATGACAGAGATTCGCGTGCCCGAAGGCCATGTCTTTGTCATGGGCGACAATCGCGACCATTCCGCCGACAGCCGCGTACCTTTGGAAGAGCGCGGCCTTGGCGGGCCGGTCCCTCTGTCGGACGTGGGCGGGCGCGCGGAATTCATCACCCATTCGTTCAACGGATCGGCCGGATGGAACCCGTTGACGTGGTTTTCCGGCCTGCGGTCTGGCCGCGCGGGCACATCGCTGCGCCCGCCATTGGTGGGTAAACCCAAATAGATATGCCCGAAGCCCAGCACAAAGCGCCTCCGCCGGACGCCCCGGCACACCACCACCTTTCGGTGCGTCAACGCCGCGCCGGCCCGACCGACATTCGCGACCCGATGGTGCGCAATGAGGCGAAGAAGGCGCTGATCTGGCTGGGCATTGCCGGGTTGATGGTCTTGCTGGTGGTGCTGGCCGAACCGTTGATGGTGGTGTTCGGGGGCATGGTGTTTGGCGCGCTGCTAGATGGCGGGGCGCGGTTGCTGGGGCGGGTCTTGCCGATCCCGCGCATCTGGCGCGTGGCGATTGTACTGGCGGCGGCAACGGGTTTCGCCATCTGGTTTGCCACCTATGCCGGGTCGCAAATCGCGCTTCAGGCCGCCGCTTTGCCCGAAATCCTGATGGCACAGGCGGGTAAAGCCCTGCATTGGGCCGAACGCCACCGGTTGATCACGCTCAACCGCAGCACGATCCAGACCTTTACCGAACAGGCCATCGCGGGCGTGGCCCAATTGCCCAGCGTGATCAGCGGCGTGTTCGGCGGCATGGCGACGCTGTTTCTGGTCCTTGTGCTGGGCATCTATTTCGCGGTTGATCCCCAGCCCTATCAGCGCGGCCTTGCATGGATGCTGCCGCGCGAAAGTCGCCCCTTTTTCGAACAGATGTTCACCCAGATGGGCCATACGATGCGGCGCCTGTTGTTCGGGCGTCTGGTCGGCATGACGATTGAAGGGGTGACAATCGGCCTTGCGTTATCGGCCTATGGCGTGCCGATGGCGACGTTGTTGGGGCTGATTACCGGGGCCTTGGCGTTTCTGCCCAATATTGGCGCGCCGATTTCGGGCCTGTTGATGGTTCTGGTCGGGTTTTCGGGCGGCACCAGCATGGGACTATACTGCATCGGCGTTTATATCGTGGTTCAGGGGATCGACGGTAATATCGTCGTGCCTCTGGTGGCCAAAAAGACCGCCGATCTGGCCCCGGCGCTTGTGCTGGCGATGCAGTTGATGATGGGGGCGCTGTTTGGAATTCTGGGGCTTGCCTTGGCGGACCCGATGTTGGCCATGCTCAAGGTCTTGCTGGAAAGGCTGGCGGCGCGCGACGCTATCGCGCATGATGGGGACGAATTGACAGAGCAGGTGTAGGTCCCCCTTGGCGCGAAAGTTTCTCTATGGCGTTGCAATTCTGGTGGTGCTTGTGATCGGTGCGCTGGGTGCTTTGCGCTATTGGGCCAAGGAATTAACGCAATTCACCTTTGTGCCGGTGGTGCCGTTTTCGGCGCCGGCACAATTGCCCGAAAATGCCTATGACGATCCGGGCTTGTGGTATTCGCGCGGGGCCGGTGGTCCGGGCGATCCGTCGCGATGGCGCCCCAATGGCGCGCCGGTGGATGAGGCGACCCTGCCGGTTGCGGTGTTCTTTATCCATCCGACCAGCCATTTTGATCGGCTGCACTGGAACTCCTCCATTGATGAAACGCTGATTGCGGGGCGGACGGAAACGCTGCTGCGCGGTCTGGCCACGCCTTTCAGCGCCGCCGCCGAACTATGGGCACCGCGTTATCGGCAGGCGACGCTGGGCGCGTTTCTGACCGATCGGCCTTCGGGGCGAAAGGCGCTGGATGTGGCCTATGGCGATGTTCTGGCCGCGTTTGACACTTTCGTGGCCAGCGTCGATCCGCGCCTGCCCATCGTCATTGCCGGGCACAGTCAGGGCGCGTTTCACCTGATGCATCTGATGCAGGACCGCGTTGCGGGCAAGCCCTTGGCCGCCCGCGTGGCGGCGGCCTACGTGGTGGGCTGGCCGGTCAGCCTTGACCATGATTTGCCCGAAATGGGCCTGCCCGCCTGCGATGGCCCCGATCAGGCCGGATGCATCATTTCGTGGCAGAGCTTTGCCGAACCGGCCGAAACCGACATGGTACGCGAAGCCTATGCCCGTTTCCCCGGCCTTGACGGACGGGCGCGGGGCAACAGCCCGTTCCTTTGCGTCAATCCCGTTTCCGGACGACCGGGGGATGAAACGCCCGCCATCGCCAACCCCGGCACGCTGGTTCCCGATACGGCTTTGACCGGGGCCAGCCTGATCCCCGGCCTTGTCCCGGCGCGATGCGCGCCCGACGGGTTTCTGATGATAGGGCCTGCGCCGCAACTTGGCCCCTTTGTTGCGCCAGGCAACAATTATCACGTCTATGACATCCCGCTGTTTTGGAGCGCCTTGCGCGCAGACGTAGCGCGGCGCGTCAAAGCATGGCATGGGGCGCCTCCCGCAAAGGGCGCACCGCAAGCGCCCGCCCCCGAAACCCACAAGACCGCAGGCTGGTGGCGCCAATGGCTGAGTTGATTACCCTTTCCGCGCTGGATATGCGCGACGCGTTGCCCAATGGGGGCGGCCTGCTTGGCCTTGACCTTGGCACGCAGACGATTGGCACGGCCTTTGCCGACCCGGAATGGCGCATCGCGTCTCCGGGCAAAACCATCGCGCGCGGCAAATTCAGCGTGGACAAGGTGGCCATCGAGGCATTGATCAAGGAACGCGGCATCAAGGGCATCATCATCGGCCTGCCGCTGAACATGGACGGCACATCGGGGCCGCGCGCCCAATCCTCGCGCGCCTATGCGAAAAACCTGTCCGTACTGGGCCTGCCCATCCTGATGTGGGACGAACGCTGGTCCACCGCCAGCGCCGAACGCGGCCTGATCGATCAGGACATGAGCCGCGCCAAGCGCAAGACCCGCATCGACAGCGCCGCAGCGGCGGTCATCCTTCAGGCCGCCTGTGACGCCATGGCCGGCGGGATGCGGTGGTAAATTTCATCGGCGACATCATCAGTGATTTTGTCGCCGAGCTTATGGGATGGATTTTCAAAAAGCTGCCGAAGCCGGTCAGGCTTGGTTGTCTCACCATTCTTGGCATGATGATTGCCGGGTTGATGCTTTGGATTTTGGTTTTGAGGTGAAATGAGAATGCGAGGGTCCAGACCCTCGCGCTCCCTTTACTGTCCGCGTTGTGTTTGGGGTTCGGCGTTTTGTGTCGGACACCATGTTTCAGGATCAAAGCCTGCGGCGCCAACCCACGAAACGGTCCCGCGCCGCAGGCCTTCAATCCATTGTCCCACCCACATCACCGCCAACCAAACGCCACCCCATAACGGGATTGCAAAGGGCCCCCGCCCTTTGCCCGCCGGAGGCAAAACGTCCATTATCCTTCAACTCCCGCTCAAGCCCCTCCGCCGGGCCAAAGCCTCCATCGCCACCATTCGATTGCCGCCGGTTTCAGCCCGCGCCCACAGGGCATCGCGCGCGGTATCATCGCCCGCCACGCTGGCCAAGGCGTCAAGCGCGTGAAGGCGCATCCGCCCGCTGGGGTGATGCGTGGCAAAGCGTTCCGCCAGATCGAGCGCCTCCTCACCGCCCAGTCCGACGGCGATGTGGATGAAGGCCTCGCTGGCGCCATGGGCCAATTGGCCTGCAATCTCACCCTTGCTCAGATCAAAGCGGTATTGATCGAGCCAGCCCTGCGCCCCGCCGGTACGCAGGATGTTGAGCGAGACCGAGAGGGCATCGGCAGGCATTTGCGCGTGGACATCGACATGGGCGCGATAGAAATGGATGTCGCCTTCACCCAACGTGAAACGGCCCGTTGGGGTCAGACCAATTGGTTCGCACAGATAGCCGTCGATGTCGCCATAATCTGCTTCATAGCAATCGCTTTGATACCCCGGACCGAAATAGCCAAGCGTCAGAAAGTCAAAATTATGGTCATGCGGCAAGCCATAGACAAAGGCCGACGCGCCGCTGTTGCGCATCACGGGTTCGTTATGTGATGGCCAGATGCTGGCGCGCAACAGGCAACTCTCACCCGCCCGCCCCAGCATGATCGCCTGGGGACCATAGGCGTTGTCATCGGCATCCTCACAATGGCGCCGGGACAGTTCATCCAATATCAAATCGCCCAGAAATTCGCGATTATTGCCAAGTTGGCGCAGCACAAGCGCCGTTGCTTGCACACTTTCCCGATCACACGGAGAAAAAATGGCGCTGGCCAGCCGCTCTCGCGCCTCGTCCAAACAGATCGCGCCTTCATTTCCGACGTCAACAACCAGCGGCATCAGGCCATATCCGCCAACATGGGATACTGCCTGACCAAATGATCGCGCAGAGTACGGGCCGAATGGCTCAAACTGTCCCCTTGCCGGTCCGCAATCGCGCAAAGGGTTTGAAATCCCTGCGCCGTGTCCAGCCCCAGACCCTCACGGACCGCTTGCCAGCGCAGGTCGTCGCCCGCCTGTTCACACGCCATTTCGGTCAGAACCGGCAACGCGTCGCGGCGTCCCATCCGGCCCAGCAGGTTGATCATCAAGGCATGGCGGCTTTCCCGCATCACACCCGCCGCCCGGTGCAGCAGGCGGCCGCTGGACAGGCAATAGGCGTGGCTGACGCCGCCCCGGCGCGGGCGTCGCTGTAATCGCAGCGACACCAATGTTCCATCAATACGGCAAAGCCGCAAGGCCTGCTTTGCCCCATCCCGTATCATGACCGAACCGGGCGAAAGGGACAGATTTTCGCACTTCAGTTCAACCTGCGGCAGGCCGGCCTGATCGCAACCTACCAGTTCAGCCTGCGCATAACCGGCCAAAATATGTTCATGCGTTTCCAAAGGGGCAAAGTTGACCGCCGGGCTCGGGCTTTGTGCGGCCAATCCGGTGCCATCAACGCTGACAAGCGCCAAGGTCGTTTCGCCGGACCGGCCGAGCAGAAGGCTTGACGTGATGCCGTTGGTGAAATGCCGCAATGGCACCTGACCAAGCGGGTGATGGGACAAAGTCTGCGCCATTGCCCTGATCAAATCATGAACCCAGATAACGCCGCGGTTGCCGCCCGATGTAAACAAGCCGGCCAGTTCAGGACATTGTGCCAATTCAGCGCCTTGGGCAAAACGTGCCAAATCGACAAAGATGGCGGTGCTGTCGCTGTTTTGCGCCCATTCCTCGTGGGCCTGAAACAACCGGTTTTGCGCATCGCGCTGCGGCGTGTCGTCAATCCGCAGCGCATCAATTTCGGGATGCACCCGCATCAAACCATCCAATTCGGTTAGGCGTAAATGTCGTAGAGAAATACCATCAGCACAATCAAAGTATCATCAGAACCGACACCATGACTTTGATGCTGGCTGCCGAACACGCCAACCGCTTCGGGAAGATCGGGCAAATCGAGCGCATCGATCTTGGGTAGTTCCATGACTTGGCCTCCTCTGATTAGTGCGTTGCCTAATATAATCAGAGGGTGCTTTGCAAATTGCGAAAGCGTAAATTAAAATGCCGTAATTGTTGTATCTTATCACTTCACCATTTGGACGTGTACCCACACGCCTTCTCTTGGACAAAAGTGCCCGCCTTGCTCAATAGACACCTTCACGGCGTCGGCACGGGCGCGTGACAGGATGGCATCGGGAACGCCGATTTCATAGGCAACCCCATCGGCCGCCCCCAGCCAGCGGGCCTGACGAAGCGTCAGATCATCGGGATCGGGCGATGTCAGGACGATCTGGCAAGTGCGAAAATTCTCAATATTGGTTCCCTCAAGGAATGCCTCCACGCGCCCGGCGCTGCCGTCATCAAGCGGGTCGAGCATGCCGCCCTGAACCAAAGCGGTGTCCAGCGCGCGACGCCGATCACCCGCATCGGGCCATCGCGAACGCAAGGCACCGCGCGCCGCCCCCAATGCACGCGCCAAAGCGCCCAGCCCTTCGGGCAACAATCCTTCAAGCCGCAACCGCAATTGCTTGGCCAGACCCGCCGATACGCCGCCCGTCCCCACGGCAATCAAAACAGGCGATCGATCCAGAATCGAAGGCGTCGTGAAATCGCAAAGATCCGGCTGGTCCACGACATTGACCAACAAGCCCGCCCTGCGCAGAGCGTCGGCCTGCTCCTGCGCGGCGGCGCGGTCTTCATAGGCCACAAAAGCAAGCCTCGCGCCCTGTCCCAATCCTTCCTCAACAGTGGTGATCACCCGGCCCCCTGCGCGAAGGACAAGACGGCTTTTGGCATCCGCCGCATCACCATCGCCCAGAACGATGACAGGTTGATCCTTGATACGGTGAAACAGGGGGAGAGCGTCGATCATGGCGCAATTATAGAAGGATAGGGAATTTATGCGAGGGTCTAGACCCTCGCGCTTCCGTTACTGTCGGCGTTGCGCCACGGGTTCGGCGTTTAAGTGTCGGACGCGGCGTTAGAAATATGAAAGCCTGCGGCGCCCTTTACCAGCGCCGCAGGCTTTATATAATCAGATCAACACCCCGGCCAACCAAACGCCACCCCAAAATGGGTTTGCAAAGGGCCCCCGCCCTTTGCCCGCCGGAGGCAAAACCTTTTACTTCAACCAGTCCGGCACCTGCTCCGCCGCCAGAATAGCGGCCGGATCGATCCGATTCGCCACGATCGCCCACTGATCGCCATTGACCATCACTTCGGGCACCAGCGCGCGGCTGTTATAGGTGTTGGCCATGGTCGCGCCATACGCGCCGGCCGTACGGAACACGCAAAGGTCGCCCGCCTTCACCACGTCGATTTCGCGGCCCATGGCAAAAGTGTCGGAAGATTCGCAGATCGGGCCAACGATATTGGCCGTGAACTTTTCACCATTGGGTTCGACGGCCAGAAAATCATGCCACGAACCATAAAGCGCCGGGCGGGCAAGGTCATTCATCGCCGCATCGACGATGACGAAGGGCGTGTTGACGCCTTCCTTCACGCGCACCACTTCGGTGACCAGCACGCCCGAATTGCCCGCAATCACGCGGCCCGGCTCGAACATCAGCGTCACGCCCCAATCGGCGGTGACTCGCGCCACCATGGCGGCATATTCGGCCGGAGCGGGGAACACTTCATCGGCCTTGTAGGGCACGCCAATGCCGCCACCCAGATCCATATGGGTGATGCTCAGCCCCTGTGCGCGGATGGAGCGCATCAATTCGCCCATCTTGGTAAAGGCGTCTTCGAGCGGTTGAAGCTTCGACAACTGGCTGCCGATATGGACGGCAAGGCCGCGCATCTGAATGCCCGGCAGCGCCGAAAGGCGCGCATAGATCCCGGCAGCGCGGTCATAAGCCACGCCGAACTTGTTTTCCGCCATGCCGGTGGAAATCTTGGCATGAGTGCCCGCGTCGACATCGGGATTGACGCGCAAAGCCGCCTGCGCCGTCAGGCCGAGCGAAGCGGCGATGGCTGCCAGTTCGACGCCTTCCTCTTCGCTCTCGATGTTAAACTGGCCAATCCCGGCCTTGACCCCGCGGGTCAGTTCATCGGCCGTCTTGCCAACGCCGGAAAACACGACGCCCTCCGCCGGAATGCCGGCGGCCAGAGCGCGATCCATCTCGCCCGCCGACACCACATCCGCGCCGTAACCTTCGCGCGCCAGCAGCTTCAAAACCGCCAGATTGGGGTTCGACTTGACCGCAAAGGCAATATGGGTGGACGGCAGGATCGACAGAGCCTCGCGAAACACGCGGGCGTGGCGGGTCAGCGTGGCGGCCGAATAGATGTAAACCGGCGTGCCCACAGCGCGGGCAATAGCGGGAATGGCGGTGTCTTCGGCATGAAGAACGCCGTCAACGTAATGAAAATGATCCATGTTTTCTCAAATCCTGAAGGGGCCTTTTGCCCCCTGGCTCAATCTTGTGGCGGCAGGTCGAAAGCATCGTCCGTGCGCGGTTCAGAGCGCGTGTGCAGCTCCACATTGCGGCTGGGACGGGCCTGCGTGGACTGGCCGAGCAGCTCATTGGCGCCGGGCCGGTCCTTGCGACCGATGGGAGGCTGGGGCAATTGATGCCCCGGCGCCGGTTTAAGTTCGCCCTGCGTGCCGCAGCCCGCCAGCGCCAAAAGCGCAACCATCGGGAAAAGTGCAACACGCATAAGGGCGTTACTCCATACCAAGCGCGTTGCGCGCCTGCGCCACACGCTGTTCTACCTGAGAAGGCGCCGTGCCGCCATGGCTGGCGCGGCTTGCCACGGATGCTTCGACCGAAAGTGCGGGATAGACGGCATCGGTGATGCGCGGGTCGATCGCCTGCAATTCATCAAGGCTAAGCTGATCCAGCGCAATCCCCTTGCTTTCGGCCAGCTTGACCGCAGCGCCGGTGATGTGGTGCGCCTCGCGGAAGGGGATATTCGCCTGACGCACCAGCCAGTCGGCCAGATCGGTCGCTGTGGCATAGCCCAGTTCGGCGGCCTGACGCATGCGGTCGGTGCGGAAGGTGGTGCTTTCCACCATGCCCGTCATCGCGGCAAGGCACAGCGTCAGCAGGCCCGCAGCCTCAAACACCGGCGGCTTGTCGTCCTGCATATCCTTCGAATAGGCCAGAGGCAGGCCCTTCATCGTAATCATCAGGCTGGTCAGAGAACCGATGATGCGCCCGGCATGACCGCGCACCAGTTCGGCGGCGTCGGGGTTCTTCTTTTGCGGCATGATGCTGCTGCCGGTCGAAAGACTGTCGGGCAGGCGGACAAAGCCGAAGGGCTGCGAAGCCCAGATGATGAATTCCTCGGCCAGACGCGAGAGGTGCAGCGAGCATTGCGCCGCCGCCATCAGGTAATCGAGCGCGAAATCGCGGTCCGACACCGAATCGAGGCTGTTATCGGTCGGGCGGTCAAAATCCAGCGCCTTGGCCGTGGCAAAACGGTCGATGGGAAAACCGGTGCCCGCCAGCGCGGCGCTGCCCAAAGGCGACTGGTTCATGCGTGCGCGAGCGTCGGCAAAGCGCGACACATCGCGCGCGGCCATTTCGTAATAGGCCATCAGGTGATGGCCCAGCGTCACCGGCTGCGCGGTCTGAAGGTGCGTAAAGCCGGGCATGATCGAATTCACATGCTCGCCCGCACGCGCCACCAGCGCCTTTTGCAAGGCGTTCAGGCCGGCCAGCGCCTCGTCCACCGCATCGCGCACCCAGAGGCGGAAATCGGTGGCCACCTGATCGTTGCGGCTGCGCGCGGTGTGCAGGCGCCCCGCCGCCGGGCCGACCAGTTCGGCAAGGCGGCTTTCGGTCGTCATATGAATGTCTTCAAGGTCCCAGTTTTCCGGAACGCCATTGACTTCATATTCGCCCGCCACGGTGTCGAGGCCCGCGCTGATGGTCGCGGCATCCTCGGCGCTCACGATCCCCTGCGCGCCCAGCATGGCGACATGGGCCTTGGAGGCGCGGATGTCCTGACGCCAAAGGGCCTTGTCGAAGGGGATCGAGGCGTTAATCTCGCGCATGATGGCGCTGGGCCCTTCGGCAAAGCGCCCCCCCCACATCTGATTGGAGCCTGCCTTGTTGTCACCTTCGCTCACGCGCAAAATCCTCAAAGTCGCTGGTTGTGGCCTGATCGTGGCCGGAATCGCGGCTTGCGATAGGCAAAGCGGCGGCGATAAGCAACCGCCAGAAGCAAGCGCATCGGCCAGTTCGACCGCCCCGGACGCCGAAGGCGCCGCGCTGGATCGCAGCCACAAGGGATCGCAATTGCCCAGCCTGACGTTCAAGGACGCGGCGGGCAAGGAGATCAGCACGCAGAGCCTGAAAGGCAAGCCGGTGCTGATCAACCTGTGGGCGACATGGTGCGGGCCGTGCATTGCCGAATTGCCCGCGCTCAACAAACTGGCCTCGGGCGGAAAGATCCGCGTTCTGACCGTGTCGCAGGACAGCGAGGCGGCCAAGGACAAGGTCGCCGCCTTCCTGAAAGCAAAGGGCGGGGATGCGCTCGAACCATGGCTCGACCCCGAAGGCACCGCCGCGACCCAGTGGCAGGTAACCACCCTGCCCGCATCGATCTATTACGATGCACAGGGGCGCGAAGTATGGCGCATCAATGGCGGCAAGGATTGGGCCGGCGCGGAAGCCGCCAAACTTCTGGCCGAATAATCGGCCGATTGAACAGGGGCAAATGGCATCAGGTGAATCCCCTGTAGGCCACTTGCCCCTGATTTAACCACCCAAGCGTATCAGAGGAGACCAAATCATAATTCCACTCCGACAGAGGGGATCGGATCCATGCAGGGTAACTCTACACCGACGCGCGCGCGCCGGGAGACAGTCGCGACAATTGATTCGTCAAATTTGAGCGTGTTCCCCGCCATCCGCGCGATGGTTGCCCGATATGCCCCGCGTGCGCTAGACCGGCTCTATGCCGCGATTGCCAGCCATCCGGTGGCCTCGAAAATCCTCTCATCCACCGAACAACGCGAACGCGCCGCCAGCGCCCAGCTTCAGCACTGGCTCTCGCTTTTCGGTTCATCCTTTGACGAAGCGGCCGTCGCCCGCGCGACAAAGATCGGCAATATCCACGCCCGCGTCGGACTGGAGCCGGATCTTTACATCAGCGGTTATGCGCTGGTTCTGGAAACCATCATCGAGGATTCGCTCAAGGGTTTCAGCTTTCCCTGGCAAAAACGCAGCCGGGCCAAGGCGGTGGCCACTCTGGTCAAAACCGCGCTGTTCGATATGGAAGCGGCGCTCAGCGCCTATTTCGACGCCGAAGCGGCCCAGCGCAATGACATCATCGCCGCCATGAGCAAGGCGATGGGCGAAGTGGCCGGAGGCAATCTGCGCGCCCAATTGGGAGAGGTGCCGCCCGCCTACAAACAACTGGCTGCCGATTTCCACAATATGCGCCATCAGATCAGCAATCTGGTCATCCAGATGACCGATGCGGCCCATGGCGTGAAATCGGGCGCGCATGAAATCAGCTGCGCGGCCAATGACCTTGCCAACCGCACCGAACAGCAGGCCGCATCGGTCGCGCATATTTCCGAAGTCATGCGCGAGGTGACCGTCAACATCACCACCACCGCGGGCAATGCGCGCGATGTTGATGGATCGGTGGCCGAAGTATCGGGCCATGCCAGCAAGGGCGGACGGATCATGGATTCGACCGTCATCGCCATGGAAAAGATCAAGAATTCGGCCACCGAAATCGCCCAGATCGTCGATGTGATCGATTCGATAGCGTTTCAGACCAACCTCCTTGCCCTTAACGCCGGGGTCGAGGCCGCCCGCGCGGGCGAGGCCGGCAAAGGCTTTGCGGTCGTGGCCAGCGAAGTGCGCGCCCTTGCCCATCGCACCACCGAATCGGCCAAGAACATCAAGACCCTTATCGTCACCTCGAATGAAGATGTGCAGCACGGCGCCGAACTGGTCGAACAGATGCGCGATGCGTTGAACCAGATCATCGGGCGGCTGGACGATACCAGCAGCAAGGCGGGCGACATCGCCAGCTTCTCTGAACAACAATCCGAAAGCATGAAGGCGCTGAACGCCCAATTGCAACAGATCGACCTCAACACCCAGCAGAACGCCGCCATGGTCGAGGAATCGAACGCCGCCGCGCGCGGATTGTCGGATCAGGCCGCCAGCATGGCCTCTATTGTGGGCCAGTTCACCTTTGAACGCCGCAACCGTATCCGAGACGGCAACAGCGAGGTCTGGGTCGATACGCGCAGCGGGCGTATGCCAGCCGCCGAAAGGGCGGCGTGAGCCTTTATACGCGGCCTGCACAAGGCATTCAGGCTATGATAGAGTAACCACTTCAACGGGCCTACCAACCCTGGCCAAAGCCACAGGATACATCCGGCACGTCACCCATGCCTCACCCCTTGCCCCATCCGACGGGCGGCACCGACCGCCAGCTTTTGATCGTAAGGATCGAGGATAATCTGCGGCGCGCGGTGACGGGGGCGGTTGGCGGCACGCTCAATGCCATTGCGGCCTGCCTGA
The DNA here is from genome assembly GCF_056279125.1 of Novosphingobium sp. Sphag1I. Taxonomy (NCBI): domain Bacteria; kingdom Pseudomonadati; phylum Pseudomonadota; class Alphaproteobacteria; order Sphingomonadales; family Sphingomonadaceae; genus Novosphingobium; species Novosphingobium sp. Sphag1I. The sequence continues at coordinate 188,222 of NZ_JBWBQS010000009.1, forward strand.
CCATGTTGTCCTCGCCTTATCCGGGCTTGGTGCTGGGCTGGCTGGGCTGCATTCTGGTGGTGGCGGGGTTCAGGCTGTCCCTTGTTTTCAAACGCCGCCGCGAAGGGTGGCAGGACGCCGACCCGGACCGAGACCTTTGGCAAATCCACGCCATTGCGCTGATCAATGGTATATTGTGGGGCACGGGCATCGCCGCGGCGGCCAGTGTCGCCGATATTCAGCAATTTTCCGTTCTGGCCATTCTGTCGGGCGGGATGGTGGGCGCATCGGTTCTGACCTATTCGACGATGGCGATTGCCGCGATGATGTTCATGGCGCCGATCTGTCTGGGCACGGTCGTCGCATGGGCGCTGTTTCCGGGCGCGCAATTGTGGATCGGGGCTTTGTTCTGCACCTCCTATCTGCTGATCCTTTCGCGCGGCGCGTTTCAAAGCCAGCGCGAATTTGCCAAGGCCTATTACGCGCGCGAGGAATTGCGCGAGGCGGGCGCCACGGTGCAATTGCTGCTCAATGATTTCGAGGCGCAATCGGCCGACTGGTTGTGGAAGGTCGACGCCGATGGACGCATCATCGACCCCAGCCCGCGTTTTGGCGATGCGGCCCGGCGCGCATGGCAATTGCTGGAGAATGAACCGCTGACCGGCCTGTTCGAACCTTGCCGGGAAACCGAAAGACTATCGATCCATCTGGCCCAGCGGACGCCGTTTCGGGATTTGACATTGCCATTGACCCTGGACGGATCGCCGCATTGGTGGACACTTTCGGCCCAGCCGTGGCAGGACGGGATGCGCGGCGTCGCGCGCGATGTCACCGCCCAAAAACGCGCCGAAGCGCGTGTCAGCCACATGGCCCATTATGACGGGCTGACCAATTTGGCCAATCGCTTCCTGTTCAATGAAACGCTGGCCGGGGCGCTGCTGCGCCGCCGGTCGCATGATCACGGGGTGGCGGTGCTCTATCTCGATCTGGACCGGTTCAAGGCGATCAATGACACGTTGGGCCATCCGGTAGGCGACAAATTGCTGTGCGAAATCGCACGCCGTATCGAATCCTGTGTGCGCAAGGATGATCTGGTGGCGCGATTGGGCGGTGATGAATTTGCCGTGCTGATGCACGGGCGCCACGTGGAAAGGATCGCGGAAAAGGCGGCCCAGCGCATCATCGAAACGGTGCGCCACCCTTGCCTGATCGACGACGGACAGGTTCTGACCTCCACCAGCATCGGCATTGCGATCAGCACGGCGGAGGAAACCGATGCCGCCACCTTGATGAAACAGGCCGATCTGGCGCTCTATGTCGCCAAGGGGCGCGGGCGTGGTGTGTTTTCCCATTTCGAACCGGGCATGGATGAAGCCGCCACCCTGCGCCGGGAATTGGAGATGGATCTCCGCACTGCCTTGACCGAAGGGCAGTTTGAACTTCATTACCAACCCCTGATCGATGTCCGCACGCGTCAGACCGTGGCCTATGAGGCGTTGGTGCGATGGCATCACCCGACGCGCGGCATGGTCATGCCCGACCTGTTCATTTCGCTTGCCGAAGAGACGGGTCTTGTCGTCCCGCTGGGCGATTGGGTTATCCGTCGTGCGTGTCAGCAGATGGCGCATTGGCCCGATCATCTGCGGATCGCGGTCAACCTGTCGCCCGCCCAATTGCGCAGCGCGGGCCTGATTTCCACCGTCATGCAGGCGATTGCCGAAAATGGCATCAAGCCCAACCGGCTGGAACTGGAAATCACCGAAAACGTCCTGCTCAAGGATAATGCGGTTCATGCCGCCCTGTTGCACCGGCTGCGTTCATTGGGGGTGCGGGTGGCGCTGGATGATTTCGGCACGGGCTATTCCTCGCTCAATTACCTGCGCGCGTTTCCCTTCGACAAGATCAAGATCGACCGCTGCTTCCTTAAAGGACTGGGCGAAAGCAACGAGACGCTGCCGATTGTCCGCGCCGTTATCGCGCTGGCCCATGCGATGGGCATGACCACCACCGCCGAAGGAGTGGAAAACGAGCATCAAATGCATGTCCTGCTCGAAGAAGGCTGTGATCAGGCGCAGGGCTTCCTTTTTTCCCGCGCCATGCCCGCCGACCATTTCCCCGAATTGCAATGCCCGCCGCGCGCGGTGGGGCAACGCGCAAAGCATTGATGTGAAGCATCATCGGTCGCGCAAAAAAATGCCGCGCGCCCCTGTTGACGCCCCGATAAAAACCGCCTAGTTGCCCGCTTCCCGTGATTGGGGCGATTAGCTCAGTTGGTAGAGCATCTCGTTTACACCGAGAGGGTCGGCGGTTCGAGCCCGTCATCGCCCACCATTCCCATGGATAAACCGGCCCAATGATGGCCCCGTCCTGAAAATTCGCAGCACTTTGAACAGGCAGTGCGCTGTTTTCGCACCGCCCGTCATCGGCGTGGTTCAGACCAAATCTTCCTCGTCCGCCACGACCCAGTCCTGCAAATCCGGCGCATTGCCGATCAGGGCAAGACCATGCGCGATGCTGGTCAGTTCATTCCCGCTCGCCAGACGCTGTTCGCCAAAGCGGCCTTCGAACAGGCGGCGCACCGCGGGGATCAGCGAGGAGCCACCCGTCAGGAACACATGGTCAATCTGTTCCGGCCCCAGCCCTGCGCGATCCAGCACCGTATCGACCGTTTCGGCCATGCGATGCAGGTCCGGCTCGATCCATGCTTCAAACTCGCTGCGGCTGACCTCGGCCTCGATGGTCAGATCGGCGTCGGCGAAACTGAAATGAGCATGGGCCTCGCTCGAAAGCGTGCGCTTGAGTTGGCCCACGGCATCATAGAGCGCATAGCCCAATTCCTGCTCGACAATGGTGATCATGCGCCCGATGGCGGCCGGATCGGTCGCGCTGCGTTGCAAGCGGGCCAGCTCCTCCAGCTTGCGCCGGTTGCGCATCAGCGCCAATCGCGACCAGTCGCCGAAATCGGCAAAATGGCCGGCGGGAATCTCCAATTCCTTGTCAAAGGAACGATAAGTGCCGCCCTTGCCCAGCAACGGCAGGACAAGATGATCCATGATGCGATAGTCAAACCGGTCCCCGGCAATACCTATCCCTGCCGAGGCCAGCGGGATGCAGCGCCGCGCCGCACCGGGCGCCTCGACCCGCACAATGGAAAAGTCGCTGGTGCCGCCGCCGAAATCCGCCACCAGCAACGTGGCCGGATCACTCAACCGCGAGGCAAAGCTGTAGGCCGCGCCCAAAGGTTCATAGACATAATGAACCGGACGCCCCAGCATCGAAAACATCGCATCATAACGCCGACGCGCCAGCGCCACATCTGGGCGCGACCCCACATAGCGCACCGGACGACCCACCACGACGCAATCGGGCGCATCCTTCATCGGATTGCCGCCATGGTTCATCAGATGGGTCAGGAAAATCTGGCCCAATTCCTCAAACCGCAAACGCTTTTCAAACAGGTTGGCATGTTCGAACGTCGCGCTGGCCGCCACGGATTTGAACGATTGCAGGAAACGGCTACCCTGCGGAAAATCGAGATATTCGGCAATCGCCCAAGGCCCCGCCTCATGCGCCAATCCGCCGCGAAAGGCCTCGTCCTGCCAAAAACACAGGGCCGAGCGGAACACCGAGGTCGCGCCATTGGGGGCGGCATAGTCGATCATCCGTGCATCATGCGTATCCGATGCAAGGGCCATGACCGAATTGGTCGTGCCGAAATCGATGCCGATGGCGCGCGTGGCGGTCATATCAACGCTGCTTTTTGGCGATGGTCGCGGTGAAATCGGGGTCTTTGTTGGCCACCCAATCGACGAATTTGCGCACCGCCGGATTGGCCAGAAGCCCTTCGACATCCATGCCGTAACGCTGCAATTCGGAATTGGTGAAATTGACGATCAACGTCTGCTGGCAAATGCCATGCATGGGCACGACGTCGCGCCCGCCCCGGCTTTTGGGGATGGGGTGATGCCACACGATCGTCGAACCCGTGGGCCGCCCGCACAGCCAGCAGGGCACGGCTTCGACGGGCGCCTCTTCTTCATTGTGAAGATCGCCATAGGGATCACGCTTGGAATGTTTGCGGGCCATGTTGTCGCCTGAAATGCCTGTGTCTGTTATGCCCCCTATAGCGGGCGCATCGGCTATTGCCACCGGGACATGTCGATCACGCGATAGAGAAGGCGGCGCTCTTTACCTCGCGGCAAAAGAAGTCGAGGTCGATGGGCGTGGGCGTCGTGCGCAGCGCAGAAGGAAAGAAGATTTCCGAGAAAAACAGACTGCGCAGCAAAAGGCCGATCTGACGCGCCGATGCCGCCGGATCGCGTGAACCCAGCCGGGCAAAGATCGGCTCCCACCGTGTCTGGCGCGCCAACATGACATTTTCGACCAGTTGCATCAGTTCGGGATCACGTCGCGCCATCAGAAAACATTCATAACGCGCCAATACCAGTGTGCCGCGCGCCTGCGCCGAAACGAATTGCCACATGTCGAAACAGCATTGCGCCACGACCTCGACGCTGGGCCGATCGCCGCAAAGGCTTTCGATGCGGTCGACAATTCCATCCATCTGCTGTGCATCGCGGGCAAAGACGGTGCGGATGGCCATGGCGACCAGATCCTCTCGCCGCCGGAAATAGGCCGATGTCGTGCCTTCGGGCAGGCCCAGATGGCGGTCCAGCGCGCGATGGGTAAAGCCCCTGCTGCCATGTTCGCCCAGCACTTCGAGCGCGCCCTGCGCCAGTTCCTCGCGCCGGTTGCTTTTGTCCCGGCGGTTGGGCTGGGGCTTGTTGCCGGGCTGAACGCTCATCTTTGCTCTCTCATTCATGTCCGACTCTGCCCCGCCGCGCCTTGGTTGACAAGGACAGATGTATTCTACAAATGTAGAAGTCATAAGAGGAATCGGCGGCACACCTTGCCCGCCCACATCATTGGAGAGTGAAGACATGAGGATCGGATGGGGTTTGGCGGCGCTGGCCCTGTTTCAGGCGACCGCAGGTCTGGCGGGTGATCGCCTTGTTCTGCTGGGCACCGGGGGCGGCCCCGGCGGGCGGGTGGACCGTTCGGGCATCGCCACGTTGCTGGAGGTCGACGGCCATCGCTATCTGATCGACGCGGGCGGCGGGGTTTCGCGCCAACTGGCGATGGCAGGGGTGGCGGAAAAGGATGTGCCGCTCGTCTTCCTCACCCATTTGCATGACGATCACTATGCGGGCCTGCTCAGCCTGGCCAGCTTTGCCTGGTCCACGCGGGGGACGGGATTGCAGATACTTGGCCCCAAGGGGACGCAGGATCTGGCCAAGGCGCTGGGCGGGGTGATGGAGATCAACGCGCATATCCGAAACGCAGAATCGGGTCGTGCCCGTCCGATCTCAGGTTTTCTGACCGCGCGCGATCTGCCGCCGGGCCGGGCCTTTGACGACAAGACCGTGACGGTCCACGCCATGGCCAACAGTCATTATTCGCTGATCGACCGGGCGCAAAATCCCGATGCGCAATCCTTGTCCTATCGGTTTAACATGGGCGGCAAATCGGTGGTGTTTACCGGCGACACCGGCATGGCGGCGGGTCTGGCCGAATTTGCGCGCGGGGCCGATATTCTGGTGGCCGAAATGGCGACCGCCGCCGACCGCGCCATGGTCCCTCCCCCGGTTCAGCGGCACATGGATGTCGAACACCTTTCGCCCGCACAGGTGGGCGATCTGGCAACCAAGGCGGGGGTACGCAAACTGGTCCTCAGCCATGTCGGCAAGGTGAGCGAGGAGGATCTGGCGCAGGTCCGCGCGCATTATTCCGGCCCCGTCGTGCTGGGCCAAGACCTGCAAAGCATCGAGTTTTAACAAAAGCGGCGCGTCCATATCCGCGCCCATGGGGGAGAATACCATGTCGAAAACGCCGCTTCTGACCGCGCTCTTGGCCGGTCTCTTATTGTCCACGCCCGCCGCCGCGCAAGAGGCGCAAAACGCCTATAGCTGGATCCCGCTGGGCACGATGGGCGGGCCGATGCCGCGCCCCGGACGCCATGAACCGGCCAACCTGCTCTGGCGCAAGGGCGAGGCGCATTTGATCGACACCGGCGATGGCGCCATGACCGGGCTTGCCGATGCGGGGGCGGATTACCCCGAATTGCGCAGCATCTGGATCAGCCATATCCATTTCGACCATCTGGGCGGCCTGTTCGCGGTGCTGGGCCTGCGGCTTCAGACAAGGACGGTGACGCCGCTGACCATTTACGGCCCGCCGGGAATGAAGGACATCGTATCCGGCCTGATCGCCGCCATGCGCCCCAGCGCCCGCTCGGGCTTTGGCATTCCGGGCGAGGTGCCGATTGACCCGGCCACCAATATTCAGGTCGTGGAACTGGACGATGGCGCCGTGGTGAAACTGGACCATTTCAACGTCCGCGTGGCCAGCAACACCCATTACAGCTTTACCCCCGGCAGCGCGGAGGAAAAGACCTTCCGCTCGCTTTCCTATCGGTTCGACCTGCCGGGCCGCTCGATCATCTATACCGGCGATACCGGCCCCAGCGAGAAAGTGACCGCTCTGGCCAAAGGGGCGGATGTGCTGGTGACGGAAATGATCGATCTGGATGATACGCTGGCCCAGATGAACAACCGGGTGCGCCATATTTCCGATACGGAAAGGGCCAATATGGCCGCCCATCTGGCGCGCCACCACCTGTCCACCGCCGCGATTGGCGACATGGCCACCAAGGCGGGCGTGGGCAAGGTGATCGTCACCCATATCGCCGGGGGCGGATCGCGTCAGGGCGAAGCCGATGCCCATTATCGCGATGAAATCGGCAAACAATTCCGTGGCCCGGTGGTGATCGCCCACGACATGGACCGCTTCTGAAACCCGGACAAAGAAAAGGGCGCCCCTCTGCTGCGGAAAGGCGCCCTTTTCAAAGATGACCCGCGCCCCACCCCAGTGTGACGGCGCGGGTCAGAGGGATCATTCGATGAAGGGTTCCACCGCACGCATATGCCCGCGCAGGAAAGCATCCGCGACATGGCGCAAGGGCGCGATATCGACGTCGCTTACCCCACCCTTTACCAAACCGGCGAAACGGGCATAGAGTTCGGGATATTCGCGATCCTCCGCCTCCCGCACGCCTTCGGGCAGAGTCAGGACCGAGCCGCCCTTTTCCAGCTTCAATTCGCCCGCATCGGTCTGGACGATGATGTCCCAGCTTTGCGGGCCGGTCTGGCGGAAATCCAGATCCATGTGGATCGGCGTGCCAAGGCTGTCGGTAAAGGTCAGATCCGCCGCAATCGGCGCCTGACAATTGGACGGCACCTCCAGCGTGGCCTCGGTCAGAAAGAAGGGACGCGGCAGGATATGCGTGACAATGGACAGAGCATTGATGCCCGGATCGAACACGCCCAAACCGCCCGCCTGCCAGATCCATGCCTGCCCCGGATGCCAAACGCGCACGTCCTCGCGCCAGATGATCGTTACGTCATCAATCCGCCGCGCGTCCAGCCATGCCCGGGCCGGTTCAACCCCCGCCGCATAGCGCGAATGCCATGAGGCGAATAACGTCACCCCGGCCTCGTCCGCAATGGCGCGCAGGGATTCAACTTCGGCCAAAGTCGCGCCCGGCGGCTTTTCGAGGAAGACGTGCAGCTTGTGCTGCAACGCCTTGACCGCCAATTCGTATCGCACCTGTGGCGGGGTGCAGAGCGCCACCGCATCGACCGCGATACCCGATGCCAGCAAGGCGTCCAGATCGGCAAACCACGGCACATCCATCTGCGGGTCATGACGGCTGACCGTGGCCACCAGTTCGTAATCGGCATTGCCCGCGATAGAGGGAATATGCTGATCGCGGGCGATCTTGCCCACGCCGACAAGAGCGATGCGAATGGCCATGGCTTAGAGCACCTTGACCGAAACGGCCTGCGCATCGGCGATGGCAAGGCGGTTGCGCAAAGGCAGGGCAAAGGGCGCGGCGCTGATTTCGAACTCGTCGCCGGGGGCCGTGCGCACATCGTCCGAGAAGGACAAAGTGGCCGTGCCGAAGAAATGCACATGCACATCGCCCGCGCGGCGGAACAGGCCATATTTGAAATGGTGATGTTCCAAATTACTCAGGCTGTGCGACATGTTGGCCTCGCCCGACAGGAAGGGCTTTTCCCAAAGCAGCGCTCCGTCACGATAGATCCGGCTGGCGCCGCGAATGTCATCGGGCACGTCACCGATCAGCAATTCGGCGCCCAGCGCCGCCGCCCGCAGCTTGGAATGAGCCAGCCACAGGTAATTGTGCCGCTCGGTCACATGATCGGAAAATTCATTGGCGAGAGCCAGGCCGAGGCGGAAAGGCGTGCCATCGGGGCCGATGATATAGATGCCCGCCAGTTCGGGCTCCTCGCCGCCATCCTGCGCAAAAGCGGGGCTGAGCAGAGCATCGCCGGGGCCGACCAATTGCGAACCATCGCCCTTGTAAAACCATTCGGGCTGCTGGCCGACCTGTCCGGCTGCGGGCTTGCCGCCTTCGACGCCTTCAAGGAACATGCGCATGGAATCGGTCAGCTTTTCGCCCGAAGCGGCGGCTGCATGCATCTTGTTGCGGCCTTCCGCCGAACCCAGATGCGTCAGGCCCGTGCCCGTCATCCACAGATGCGCGGGGTCTTCGTGATCGATCGGAGCCAACAAATGCCCGGCGGCCAGTTCAGCGGCAATATCAACGCCCGCGCCCATGCCCGCCACGGCCGCTTCATCGACCAGCGAGCGACCGGCAGCAATCGCGCGATGCGCCAACTCGCGGGTGGAGGACACGCCGTTCAGGAACCAAGCCTGATCCCCATCGGCAAAGATAACCGAACGTGCGCCATCATCGGCGCGGTGCTGCAAAAGGCGCTGGGCCATGGTCAAAACTCCTTGCCCCGCCGAACGCACCGGCGGGATAAACAACAAAAATCAGAGCGTCAGAACGCCATCGATCAAACGCGGCGCGCCATCGCCGCGTGCATCATCGCGCAATTCGGCGGGCAGAAGCGCCGGCGCGATATTCTGATAGCTGACCGGACGCAGGAAACGGTCGATGGCAAGGCTGCCCACCGAAGTCGTGCGCGGATCGCTGGTCGCGGGGAACGGGCCACCATGCACCATCGCGTGGCAGACCTCGACGCCCGTGGGCCATCCATTGGCGAGGATACGCCCCACCTTGCGTTCCAGCACCGGCAGGACGCGGCCCGCCAGATCGGCATCGCCATCGTCCATATGCAGGGTCGCGGTCAATTGCCCTTCCAACCCCTTGAGCACGGAGGTCAATTCCGCCTCATCGGCGCAGCGTACGAGGATAGAAGACGCGCCAAACACTTCATGCGCCAGTGCCGGATTGGCAAGGAATGCCCCCGCCGTGGTCTGGAACAGGATCGCGCCGCAAGCGGTGCCCTCGCCCGGTTCGCCCGCGGCCAGTTGTTCGACACCATCGGCGCCCGCCAGAGCGGCCGTGCCATCGCGAAAGGCCGCGCCAATGCCCTTGGTCAGCATGACCTGCGCCGGTGCCTGCGCCACGGCGCCCGTGGCGGTGGCGATGAATGCGTCGAGACCTTCGCCCTCAATGGCCAGCAGCAGGCCGGGATTGGTGCAGAATTGCCCCGCGCCCATGGTCAGCGAACCGACGAAAGCCGTGCCCAGCGCCGCGCCGCGCGCTTTCAACGCTTCGGGCATCAGCAGGACGGGGTTGATGCTGCTCATTTCCGCATAGACCGGGATCGGCACAGGGCGCGATGCCGCCAGATTGGCCAGCGCCAGACCGCCAGCGCGCGACCCGGTAAAGCCCACCGCCGCAATGCGCGGATCCTTGACCAGCGCCGCGCCCAGTTCATTCGAAGGACCGACCAAGTGGCCGAACACACCACTGGGCAGACCGCAGGCCGCCACCGCCCGCGCAATGGCCGAAGCCACCAGCGCGCCGGTTTCCGGATGCGCAGGATGGCCTTTGACCACCACCGGGCAACCCGCCGCCAGCGCCGAGGCCGTGTCGCCGCCAGCGGTGGAGAAAGCCAGCGGGAAATTGGACGCGCCAAACACCGCCACCGGCCCCACCGGGATCATGCGCAAACGCAGATCGGGACGCGGCAAAGGCGCGCGTTCGGGCAGAGCCGGATCGATGCGCAATTGCTGCCATGCCCCGGCGCGCACCACGCCTGCGAACAGGCGAAGCTGGCCCATGGTGCGGCCACGTTCGCCCTCAAGGCGGGCGCGGGGCAGCCCGCTTTCGCGGCAAGCCGCCACAATCAAATCGTCGCCAAGGGCAAGGATTTCATCGGCGATGGTTTCAAGGAATTTGGCGCGGGTTTCGCGGTCCGTGGCGCGATAGGCGTCAAAAGCCGCATCGGCGGCGGCGCATGCCGTATCCACCTGTGCCAGACCATCAACCGCAAAGGCAGGGCCTACCGGTTGGCCGGTCGCAGCATCCATCGAACGAAATTCAGTCATCGAAAACTCCATGGAACACGGCCATCGAAACGGGCGCGCGTTTAGTCAGAGTAAAATCACTCTACCTCAAGATCCGGAAGAGCATGGGTCGGGCGCGATCCCCAGACCGCGTAGAACAGCGTGTAAAGCTCGCAGACGGCGGTCAGGATGAAGGAGGTCTGCAAGCCGTAATGGTCGGCCAACCAGCCCTGCACCGCCACCAGCGCGCCGCCCGCAATCGCCATGATCAGCAGGCCCGAACCCTCCTCGGTCAGCGGGCCAAGGCCGCGAATGCCGAGGGTAAAGATCGTGGGGAACATGATCGAATGGAACAGGCCGACCAGGATCAGCGACCACATGGCCACCGGGCCAGAGGACACGACCGTTATGCTCATCACGACAAATGCGCCGATCGAGAACACCGCCAGCACGATGCCCGCATCGACCTTCTGCATGATGGCCGAACCGATGAACCGCCCGACCATCATCCCGCCCCACAGCAGCGTCAGATAACGCCCGGCCTGTTCGGTGGTCATGCCGCCGATGTCGGGGCGGCTGATGAAATTAATGAAGAGATTGCCGACGCCGATTTCCGCGATCAGGTAGATGAAAATCGCCGGAACCCCCAGCACCAGATTGCGATGTTGCCACAGGGGATGGCTCCAGAACCGGCTCCAAGCGCTACCCTCGACCACGGCGGCTTTGACCCGGCGCGATGCCGCACCAATCGCGGGCAGAGGAAAGCGCGCGATCACAATGGCCAGAACCGTCAGCACCACCGCAACAATGCCATAGGGCAGGATCACCGAATGCGCGTCCGCCAGACGTTCCGCGGGCGTCAGCACCGTGCCCGCCGCCGCCGTGCCGCCCTTGGACCGGCCAAGGATCAGCCATGCGCCAAACATCGGCGCCAGCATCGTTCCGGCCGAATTCATCGCCTGCACCAGATTGAGGCGCGAGGATGCGGTTTCAGCCGGGCCAATGACCGCCACATAGGGATTGGCGGCAACCTGCAGCAGGGTGATCCCGCTGGCGATCACGAAAAGCATGGCCAGCGTGATGCCATAGGAAGGGATCGAGGCCGCCACCATCATGCCGACCGCACCGCCCGCCATGATCAGCAAGCCGGTGACCAGCGACCTCTGATAGCCGATCCGCTCGATCAATTTAGCCGCAGGGATAGAGGCGAAGAAATAGGCGATGAACCAGACCGATTCGATCAGCGCGGCCTGAAAATAGCTCAGTTCAAAGACCGACCGCAGGTGCGGCAACAATGTGCCGTTGATGACCGTGATAAAGCCCCACATGAAAAACAGCGTGGCCAGCAAAGACAGCGCCGGACCATACCGAACCGCCCCATGCCCGACATCCGCGACAGGAGCATTCACACTTGAACCAACAGGGGGAGCCATCACGATCCTCTCAAAAGCCACGCGCTTGCCATTGATATGGCATAGCGACTTGCGCTCATCATATTTGTCGGACTATAGAGAGCGCAAGGCCTCGTCAATGGCCCAAGATTGCCGGGAGAGCGAAGGCATGAAATTTTACGCCCTGACATCCGCCATCGCCCTATGTGCGGCAATGATGGCGGGTGACGCGATGGCCGTGACCGTCAACCGCGAAAATGCCGGAAAACTGGCCGATGGCGCGGTGGTGGAGGCGGTAACATTACAGGCCGCCAACGGGGTTTCGGCGCGCATTTTGGCCTATGGCGCGACATTGCAATCCTTGATCGCGCCCGATGCCAAAGGGCGCAAAGCCGATGTCGCATTGGGCTATGACGACCTCGATTCCTATGTAAATCACCCCAACTATTTCGGGGCCACCATTGGCCGCTTTGCCAATCGCATTGCCGATGGGCGGTTTGCGCTGGACGGCAAGACCTATCAATTGCCGCAAAACGACCATGGCCAGACGCTGCACGGCGGCGGGCGCGGGTTTGATAAGGTGCTGTGGAAGGTCGAGTCCGTCACCTCCGGCCCGGTGGCGAAACTGGTTCTGACCCACACCAGCCCCGATGGCGATTCCGGTTATCCCGGCACATTGAAGGCCCGTGTCACCTACAGCCTTGATGAAAAGGGCAACCTTGGCATCCTGTTCGAGGCGGAAAGTGACAAGCCCACCATCGTCAATATGACCAACCACGCGCTGTTCAACATGGCAGGCGAAGGCAGCAGCGGCGGCGCGATGGACAATCGCCTGACCATTCCGGCCAGCGCCTATACGCCGGTGTCGGCCACCCTCATCCCCACGGGCGAGTTGCGCAAGGTGGCAGGCGGCGCGTTCGATTTCCGCGCCCCGCGCCGGTTGAACGATGCCCTGCGCGATGGCCGTGATGATCAGATTGTCGCCGGGCGCGGTTATGACCATAATTTCGCGCTGGACAAAGGCGTGACCGCCACGCCGCAACTGGCCGCGCGCCTTGTCGATCCGGCCTCGGGCCGCACGCTGGAGGTGCTGTCCACCGAACCGGGCCTGCAATTCTATTCGGGCAATTTCCTCGACGGCACGCTGATCGGCAAACATGGGCACCTGTACCGCATGGGCGACGGCATCGCGCTGGAACCGCAGAAGTTTCCCGATGCGCCCAACCACAGCAATTTCATTTCCGCCCGCGTCGATCCCGGCAAGCCCTATCGCCATGCCATGATCTATCGCCTCACCATTTCGCATTGATTGAAGGCTTTATGACCGAAACACGCAAATTGCGCAGCCGCGCCTGGTTCGACAATCCCGACAATATCGACATGACTTCGCTCTATCTTGAGCGCTATCTCAACTTCGGGATCAGCCTTGAGGAATTACGCTCTGGCCGCCCGATCATCGGCATTGCCCAGACCGGCAGCGACCTGTCGCCCTGCAACCGTCATCACCTCGTGCTGGCCGAACGCATCCGCGAAGGCATCCGCGAAATGGGCGGGATCGCGCTGGAATTTCCGGTCCACCCGATTCAGGAAACCGGCAAGCGCCCGACCGCTGGCCTTGACCGCAATCTGGCCTATCTGGGTCTGGTCGAGGCGATCTATGGCTATCCTCTGGACGGCGTGGTGCTGACCACGGGTTGCGACAAGACGACGCCAGCGCTGTTGATGGCAGCGGCCACGGTCAATATCCCTGCGATTGCGCTCTCGGTCGGGCCGATGCTCAATGGCTGGCACAAGGGCGAACGCACGGGCAGCGGCACCATCGTGTGGAAGGGCCGCCAGATGCTGGCCGCCGGTGAAATCGACGATGAAGGGTTCATCAAGCTGGTGGCCTCCTCGGCCCCTTCGACCGGCTATTGCAACACGATGGGCACGGCCACGACGATGAACAGCCTTGCCGAGGCTTTGGGCATGATGCTGCCCGGCAGCGCGGCAATCCCCGCCCCCTATCGCGACCGTCAGGAATGCGCCTATCACACCGGCAAGCGCATCGTGCAGATGGTGCATGAGGATCTCAAGCCCTCCGACATTCTGACGCTGGACGCGTTCCACAATGCCATTGCGGTCAATTCGGCCATCGGCGGATCGACCAATGCGCCGATCCATCTGGCCGCGATTGCGCGTCATGTCGGCGTCGAATTGCCCCTGTCGGACTGGCAGGAGATCGGCCACAAGATCCCGCTGCTGGTCAACCTGCAACCGGCGGGCGAATATCTGGGCGAGGATTACTATCGCGCGGGGGGCGTGCCTGCCGTGGTCGCGCAATTGATGGGTCAGGGCCTGATCCGAGAAGGCGCGATGACCGTCAATGGCAAGACCATGGGTGAAAACTGCCGAAATGCCACGATCGAGGATGAAAAGGTCATCCGCCCGTTCAACCAACCGATCAAGGAAGAGGCAGGCTTCCTCGTCCTGACCGGCAATCTGTTTGATGCGGCGATCATGAAGACCAGCGTGATTTCGGAAGAATTCCGCGCCCGCTATCTGTCCAACCCCGATGATCCCGAAGCCTTTGAAGGCCCCGCGGTCGTGTTTGACGGCCCCGAAGATTACCACCACCGCATCGACGACCCCGCCGTGGGCATCACGCCCGAAACGCTGTTGTTCATGCGCGGGGCCGGCCCCATCGGCTATCCGGGCGCGGCCGAAGTCGTCAACATGCGTCCGCCCGCCTATCTCATCACCGAAGGCGTATCGGCCCTGCCCTGCATCGGCGATGGGCGTCAGTCGGGCACCAGCGGCAGCCCTTCCATCCTCAACGCCTCGCCCGAAGCGGCGGCCAATGGCGGGCTGGCCTTGCTGCAAACCGGCGACCGGGTGCGGATCGATCTGCGCAAGGGCAGCGTCAATGTGCTGATTTCCGATGAGGAACTCGACACCCGCCGCAAGGCTCTGATCGAGGCGGGCGGCTATGCCTATCCGGCCAGCCAGACCCCGTGGCAGGAAATCCAGCGCGCCTTGGTGGGCCAAATGAACACCGGCGCCATTCTGGAAGGCGCGGAAAAATATCAGCGCATCGCCCAGACCATGGGCCTTCCGCGCGACAATCACTAAGGAAAGAATGCATGGGCAAGGTAACACGCATTGACCGGCCGATCCGCGACACTCTGGGCGAAGGCGCCCTGTGGTGCGCGCGTGACGGGGCGTTCTATTGGGTGGACATCCTTGCCCCTGCGCTTAACCGCCTTGTGCTGGACACGGGCGAGATCCGCCGCTGGGACATGCCGGAACCGCTGGGTTGGGTGGTCGAACACGTCGACGGCGGATTTGTCGGTGGTTTCCGCAGCGGGGTGGCGCGCATCACGCTGGATCCTCTCACCGTCGGCCTTCGCCATGGGCCAGAGCCCCATTTGCCGGGAAACCGGATGAATGACGGCAAGGCCGACGCCAGCGGCGCCATCTGGTGCGGAACAATGGACATGGCCGAAGAAATGGCCAGCGGATCGCTCTATCGCCTATCGCCCGGCGGAGAATGGGCACAGATCGACACCGGATACAATGTGCCCAATGGGCCGGGCCTCTCACCCTGCGGGCGCTGGCTCTATCATGCGGACAGCGGGTTGCGGACCATCTATCGTTTTGAACGGACCGATGACGGCGTCGCCCAACGCGAGGTCTTTGTCCGTTTTTCCGAAGAGGACGGCTATCCCGACGGCATGAATTGCGATGCCGATTGCTATTTATGGGTCGCCCATTGGGATGGCGGACGGATCAGCCGCTTTGCCCCCGACGGTTCGCTGGATCGCACCATTGCCCTGCCCGCGCGGCGCATCACCAATATGGCCTTTTGCGGCGAGGGGCTGGACCGGATGTTCGTGACATCGGCGGCCATCGGCCTTGCGCCTTCGGATGATGATGGCGCGATCTTTGAAGTGGAGACCGGGCTGCGCGGCAACCCGGCCTATGCTTATGCGGGATCGATTTCGGGCTGAAGCGAGGAAAGCCCCATTTCCTTGGCCGTATCCTTCATCGCCAGATCCACCAGCACGCCCATGGCGGCGGCGGCGGCATCACCATCGCCTGCGGCAATCGCTTCATAAACCTTGGCGTGATCGGGAATCGGATTGCGCGGCAGGGCGCGAGAGCGCTGCTTGTACTGTGTCGTCCAATGCACCGCCGCACCAATACTGGCCGAAAGGACCACCAGCGCGGGGTTGCGCGTCGCGCGCAGGATAGCATCGTGGAAATCACGATCCGCCGCCTTGCCCGCGTCCGTGGCCAGCGTGTGGCGGCGCATGGTCGCCAGCGCATCCTTCATCGCGCGCAGATCCTCACGGTCGCGCCTTTGCGCGGCGAAACGCGCCGCCGCCGGTTCGACCACTGCGCGCAATTCAAAGATGCCGCGCACCAGAACCGGGTCCGGTTCGCCCGAAAAGGCCCAGGCCAGAACATCGGGATCAAGCAGATTCCAGCGCGTGCGCGGCAAGACCTTGGTGCCCGCCTTGGGACGGCTTTCCACCAATCCCTTGGCGGCCAGAACCTGCATCGCCTCGCGCAGGGCGCCGCGTGATACGTCCAGCGCTTCGGCAAATTCGACCTCGCTCGACAGCACCGTGCCGGGCGGATAGACGCCCGATACGATATCCGTGCCCAAACGATGCGCAATGGCGCCCTGCAACCGGCGCCCAGTACCGCGCTTGGCCTTCTTTTCGCTGCCTTCTTCCGGCTCGGTCAACGCGTCACCCCCGACATGACTGGTTTTGCATTCAACATAATCGCCCCCCGGCGCGCATACGAGAGTACGCGCGCCCATCCGTCAAGTTCAACGCGCATCCTCCTCCAGAATGCCCACGCCCCATGCGCCCAGATCAAGCTTCTGACCCGCAGCCAGTTTCCGCTGGGACAGCAATTCGCCCGATGCGACAGGGACGGTATAGGACACGCTGTTGGGTGAATAATTCAACACATAGCGAACCTTGTGCCCGTTGTTCAGCACGCCCTGACGCAGGACCAGCGGATATTCAAGCCCTTCGGGATTTTGCGCGCCGACCTGCGCCACTTCCTGCTTGAGCAGCGCCGAAAGCGTCTCGTCGCTGGGCATGAAGCCGACATAGGTCACCTGCCCCTTGCCCCAATTGTTGCGCGTGATCGCGGCATAGTTGGGCCATGAGGGATGTTTGTAACGCGCCACTACCTGCGCGGTTGTGGGTTCGACGAATTCCATCCACCAGCGCACCTTGTTGGCCGCCTCGCCCACATGGAACGGGTCGCCGTCCAGCGTAACGCCAACCGGCGCGGCAAATTGCTGATAACGGATACCGGCGGCCTGCGCGATGCGGCCGGGTTGGTCGGCATAGCGCACGGTCACGTTCTCGTCGGAAAAGCCGCTTTTGAACGTATAGAGCAAATGGCCGCCCGCCTTGGCGTAATCATTCAGCTTGTCGATCTCGGCATCGCTGGCTGAATAAAGCGTGGGGACGACGACGAATTTGTAATTGGACAAAGGCGTGGTGGAATCGGGGGTGATGAAATCCACCTCGACATTCATGCGATAGAGCGCATCGTAATAGCCGCGCACCACATCGTTATAGCCGACAGCGCCGTTTTCACCCTTGGGCTTGAACGATTCAAACCCCGTCAGCGCCCGGTTGCTGACATAGATCGCCACCTTGTTCGCCTTGGTCATATTGACCAGTTTGGGGCCAAGCCGCGCCAGATCCGCGCCAATCGTGGCGGCCTCGCGATAGGTGGCGTTGGGTTTGAAATCCTGAGACAGAAGTCCGCGCCAATAGGTTTCGATTGCGTTGGCCGTCGTGCCCCAATGCCAATATTCCAGCATATTGGCGCCCGATGCCAGATGGCTGAAGGCCTGAAGCCGCAATTGCCCCGGATAGGGCGTCCATTCGGGAAACCCCTGCGCGGTGGTTTCCAGCACGAGGTAATTCTGGCCATTCTTGATCGATCGCGCCAGATCGCCACCCAGCGCAATTTCCGTGCCGGTCAGCTTGTCCTGTCCGGGGTGATAAATGTCGACACCCGCCACATCGAGGGCCCGCGCCGCCTGCCAGTGGTTCACGTCCGGCTGGATGCCATAGGAATAGCCGCGCCATTCATAGTCGAAATTCTGGGTCAGGAACTGATCGGGCCGAGCATGGGCGCGGACCAATCCTGCCTGCCAGCCAAGATATTCATTGACCAGCGAGCGCTGGAATTCGGCAAAGGCGGCGTTGAGGCTGGCGTTGATCGAGCCGTTGACCGAGGGGAAATCCTCCCAGCGGTTGATGCGATTCGACCAGTAGTTGAGACCGTAAGCCTTGTTCAGCGCATCGAGATTGCCGCCAAACTTCTGCTTCATATGCTCGACAAAGGCGGCCTGCACATTGGGGCCGCTGGTGCCATAGGCCTTGGTTTCATTGTCGAGCTGATAACCGATGACGGCGGGATTATCCTTTACATGGTCGATCAGCGCGACAATCGCGCGCTCTGCCGCCTTGCGGAATTCGGGGTTGGTGATGTCCATGTTCTGACGGCGGCCATAGGTGTAAGGCCCCTGCGCCGTAATGGCCAGGACATCGGGATGCTGACGCGCCAGCCATGTCGGTACGGCATAGGTGGGCGTGCCGATGATCACCTTGATCCCGGCCTTGTGCATCGCGGCCAAAGTGCGGTCGATATGGTGAAAGTCGAACACGCCGGGCGCGGTTTCCATCGTGCCCCATGTCGATTCGGCAATTCGCACCACGCTGATATTGGCCGCCTTCATCAAGGCGACATCTTCGGCGAGTCGATCAGTCGGAGCATATTCATCATAATAGGCCGCACCAAACAGGATACGATCGGGCAAAACCGCATGATCCTTGCTCTTTGGCGCGGTTTGCGCCACGGCGTTTCCTTGCAATATCAGCGCAATCGCTCCGACACACAGCGATGCCAGAGTGGACTTTCCAAAGCGCGCCATTTCGGCTCCCCCGATATTTTGATCAACTAATACAAACCTAGCGTGTGAACGCCTGCTTGGCCAGAGACTCGTATCGATCGTTGAGCCGGATCAATGAACGGCCAAAATCCGCCATTTCTGAACGGAATGACAGGATAGCCTGTGCCATTTACGCAACATCCCTGCGCAAATGCGCAAAAAATGCGTGTTGTTTGGTAGGACTTTATAGCCCACTTGTTGACAGCGCTGACATAGCACGCCAACCGACACCCAGCCAAAGACGACGGCAACCCAACGAGCGTTGCCCCACAAATCTTTTGCCGGATTGAAAGAGAGGAATTTCATGAAGTCGTATCTGATGGGCGGCGCTGCCGTTGCCCTTGCCCTGTCCGCAACGACCGCCTTCGCACAGACCGCCGATGCCCCCGCCGCCAATTCGGGCGACATCGTCGTGACTGCAACCCGCCAGAGCACGCTGCTCTCCAAGACCCCCGTCGCGATGACCGCCGTGACCGGCGACAGCCTGCGTTCGGCCGGTGTCACCGACCCGCGTTCGCTGGCCCAGGTCGCCCCCAACCTTGCCATTACCGAAAGCGGTGACGGCGTGCGCATCGCCATCCGCGGCGTGACCAGCACCGACGGCACCGAAAAGGGTGACCCCTCGGCTGCGTTCCTGCTGGACGGCATCTATATCGCCCGTCCGCAGGATCAAAAGGGCGCCTTCTTTGACGTGGCGCAGGTCGAAGTGCTGCGCGGTCCGCAGGGCACGCTTTATGGCCGCAACACGACCGCGGGCGTTGTCAACGTTCAGTCGGCCCGCCCCAAGGCCAAGTGGGAAGGTTCGTTCGACGCCAAGGTCGGCAATCTGAACAGCCAGAACTATACCGGCATGATCAACGCGCCGATCGGCGACTCGCTGGGCATCCGTCTGGCCGCCAACTATGACCGTCAGGACAGCAACGTTCTGGAAACGGCCAACAACACGAATTATCCGATCAACCCCTATCGCAAGATCTTCTCGACGCGCCTGTCGTTTGGTGGCGATATCGGCCGCCTGAAGTTCGTCGTGCGCGGTGACTGGTCGAGCCAGCGCGGTTCGATGACCAACGTTGTGCCGCTCAGCAATTTCTACACCAACACCGGCACCGTGGGCGTGAACCCCCTGTTCATCGCCGGCAAGAGCGCCAATGCCTATCGCGCTCTGGGCTATGCTCAGCAGTATTCGAGCTATAAGTGGAACACGACCAAGGGCGTGATGGGTGACTTCACCTATGCTCTGACCGACACGATCGATGTGACCTATCTGGGTTCGTACCGCGAATCCAAGCAGGACTTCACGCAGGATCTGCTGTTCCTTGGCGTTCTGGAAAACCCGGCCACTTTCTGGGGCCGCTATCACCAGAATTCGCAGGAACTGCGCATTGCCTTTGGCAAGGGCAACAAGCTGCACGGTCAGGCTGGCGGCTATTACTTTGAAGAAAAGTCTTATCTGAACTACACGCTGGGCAACCCGCTTTCCTCGATGGTTTACCCCGGCGCTTCGGGCTATGCCTTCCCGCAAGGCCCCACGGTGTCGCGTTCGAAGGCCGGCTTTGCCCAGTTGACCTATGACATCCAGTCGAACCTGCACCTTACCGGCGGCGTGCGTTACACGAATGACTTCAAGTCGCGTAACGGTTCGACGGTGCTGTACTTCCCCAATCAGGCTTCGGTGCCTTCTTCGTTCGGTTCGCAATGCGTCGGCACCACCTGCACGCTCAACCAGAACATCGCCTCGGCCACCTTTGAAAAGGTGACGTGGAAGGTTGGTCTGGACTATGACGTTCCGGGTCTGGGTCTGGCCTATTTCAACGTTTCGACCGGTTACAAGGCCGGTGGTTTCAACGATGGCTGCGTCACCGGGTCGGGTCTGGGTTGCGCCCTGTCGGCCAGCACGCTGTACTATCGTCCTGAACAGCTCACCGCCTATGAAGGCGGCGTGAAGTTCAAGTTCGCCGACGGCAAGGTCCGCTTCAACGCTTCGGCCTTCCACTATGATTACAGCAACCTGCAGCTGTCGCAGGCGGCCACTCTGACCGATCCGACGACGGGCGCCCGCGTGCTCCAGACGTTGATCCAGAACGCAGGCACCGCCAAAATCGACGGTATCGAAACCGAAACCACGTTGAAGCCGACGCCGGACGATACGTTCACGATCGCGGGCAACTATACCAACGCGCGTTATTCCAGCTTCTCGCCCACGAACTCGTCGGGCCAGAGCGTGAATTTCGCCGGCAAGCAGTTGGACCACGCCCCCAAGTGGACGGCGACGGTGGGTTATACCCGCAACTTTGATCTGGCCAATGACGCCCATGTCGAAGCCGGTGTCCGTACCCAGCTGTCCTCGGAATATTACATCTCCGACCTGAACATGCTGTATCAGTTCCGTATGCCCAGCTATACCAAGACCGACATCACGCTGACCTACAAGGCGCCGCATGATCGCTGGTACATTCAGGGCTATGCCAAGAATCTGGAAAACGTGATCACCGTGGCCAATGCCGTCGCCGGCAACACGCCCAGCGTGACCATGGAAGAACCGCGCACCTATGGCGTTCGCGCTGGTGTGAAGTTCTAAGTGAGACTTCAAAAGTCATGAGGGAGGGCGGGTGTGGTTTTAGGCCACACCCGCCTTTGTCATGTCTGCCCCTAAAAAATTTGCCTACCGACGAAACGAGGATGACAGTGATCAGCACCCCCAAGCTCTGGACTTCGCTCAGCGTGATGGCTCTGGCCATTTCGGCCCAGCCCGCTTTTGCCCAAGCGCCCACGGCGCAGGATGTGGCCAAGGCTGATGCGCGCGCCGCCGCCACCGTCCAGGCGATGAAGACGGAAGAAAAGACCATCCTGACCCATGGCATCATGCCGATGGATCTGGGCATTGGCACGACGAAGATTCCGGCCGATGCGGTGCCGGGTGCTGGTTATGTGGCGGGCATTGAACGCCTTGGCGTGCCTGCGCTCAAGGAAACCGACGCCTCGCTGGGCGTGTCCTATGTGATGGGCCTGCGCAAGGATGGTGCGACGGCGCTTCCCTCGGGCGTGCTTCAGGCCGCGACGTGGAACCCGGACATCCTGTACAAGGGCGGCGCGATGATCGGCGGCGAGGCCCGCGCCAAGGGTTTCAACGTCCTGCTGGCAGGCGGCGTCAATCTGATGCGCGATCCGCGCAACGGGCGCACGTTTGAATATCTGTCCGAAGATCCGCTGCTTTCGGGCGTGCTGGTGGGCGCGGCGATCCGCGGCATCCAGTCGAACCACATCATTTCGACGATCAAGCATTTTGCTCTGAACGGTCAGGAAACCGGCCGCAAATATATCGACATCAAGATCAGCGAAGCCGCTGCCAAGGAATCCGACCTGCTGGCCTTCAAGATCGGCATCGAACAGGGCCAGCCCCTCTCGGTGATGTGCGCCTATAACCGCGTGGGCGGGCACAATGCCTGCTCGAACGATTTCCTGTTGAACAAGGTGCTGAAGAAGGACTGGGGCTGGAAGGGCTTTGTCATGTCCGACTGGGGCGCGGTGCCGGGCGTCGAAGCGGCGATCAACGGCCTTGACCAGCAATCGGGCGAACAGCTCGACAAGGGCGTGTTCTTCACCGACCAACTGGCCGCCAAGGCCAAGGCCGATCCCAAGTGGGCCGCGCGCGTCGATGACATGAACCGGCGCGTTCTGACCGCAATCTATGCGGCGGGCGTGGACAAATTCCCCGCCAACCCCGGCGGCAAGATCGATTTCGCCACCAATGCCAAGGTGGCCGAAGACGCGGCCAAGCAGGGCATCGTGCTGCTCAAGAACGAAGGCGGTTTGCTGCCTTTGATGAAGACGGCCAAGTCGATTGCGGTCATCGGCGGCTATGCCGACGGCGGCGTGCTGTCGGGCGGCGGTTCGTCGCAGGTACAAGGCGAAGGCGGCGCGGCCGTGACCATCCCCCTGATGGGCGACGGCGTCTGGGCTGGCCTGATTGGTCAGAACTATCACCGGTCCAGCCCGTTGAAGGCGATCAAGGCGCAGGCCCCGCAGGCCAATGTGACGTTCCGCGATGGCCGTTACATCACCGACGCGGTGGAAAAAGCCAAGCAATCAGAAGTCGCGGTGATCTTTGCCACGCAATACACGACCGAAGGTCTGGACGTGCCCGACCTGCACCTGCCCAACGGTCAGGATGAGCTGATCGCCGCGGTGGCGGCGGCCAACCCCAACACCATTGTCGTGCTGGAAACCGGCGGGCCGGTGGTCATGCCCTGGCTGTCCAAGGTCAAGGCCGTGATCGAGGCATGGTATCCCGGCGCGCGCGGCGGCGAAGCCATCGCCAGCGTGCTGTTCGGCGAAACCAACCCCGGCGGCCGCCTGCCTCTCACCTTCCCGGCCAGCACCGAGCAGCTGCCCCGTCCCAAGCTGGACGGCAGCGATTGGGTTGAGCCCAACTTTGCCGGTGACCCCACCTCGGGCAGCGACCAGCTTCATGCCGATTATGACATCGAAGGCTCGGACGTTGGCTATCGCTGGTTCGCACGCAAGGGTCAAAAGGCCCTGTTCCCCTTCGGCTATGGCCTGTCCTATACCACGTTCCAGACCACCGGCCTGTCGCTCAAGGGCCTGACCGCGACCTTTACGGTCAAGAACACCGGCGCGCGTGATGGCGACGAAGTGGCCCAGCTTTACCTGACCACCCGCAATGGTGAAGTAAAGCAGCGCCTTGTCGGCTTTGCCCGCGTCTCGTTGAAAGCCGGGGAATCCAAGCCCGTCACGCTGACCATCGACCCGCGCCTGCTGGCCGATTGGAAGGACGGCCTGTGGACCACCCCCAAGGGCACCTACGGCTTTGCGCTGGGCCGCAATGCGGAAAATCTGGGCGAGAAGGTGAGCATCAGCCTGCCCGCCAAGAGCTGGAAGGAGTAAGGGGAATGCGCCGGATCGCTTCGCTGATGGCCACCGCGGCGGTGGCCCTTGCAACGCCTGCCACCGCGCAGGACACGATCAATGGGGCGATCCGGGCCGACCAGCCCGGCCCCATCATCTCGCGCCACATTCAGGGGCAATTTGCCGAACATCTGGGCCGCGATATTTATGACGGTATCTGGGTCGGGCCGGACAGCGCGATCCCAAACACGCGCGGCATCCGCCGCGATGTGGTCGATGCCTTGAAAGCCATCAAGGTGCCGGTGGTGCGCTGGCCGGGCGGATGCTTTGCCGACATCTACAACTGGCGCGACGGCATTGGTCCGGCGGCGCGGCGTCCGGTGCGCAAGAATGACTGGTGGGGCGGATTGGAAACCAACGCCTTTGGCACGCACGAGTTTTTCGACTTTGCCGAGCAGTTGGGCACCGACACCTATGTCGCGATCAACATGGCCACGGCCACGCCCGCCGTCATGCGCGACTGGATGGATTATCTGACGTCCAAGGGCGAGGACACGCTGGCGCAGGAACGCCGCGCCAATGGCCATGCCGCCCCTTTCAAGGTGGATTTCGTCGGCATCGGCAACGAGGCTTGGGGCTGTGGCGGTGCGCAGACTCCGGAATATTTCGCAAATGAATATCGGAAATTTGCAACCTTCTTTCACAAGAACGGCTCAACTTTCCATATGCATAATGACAATTCGGCTCTCCGGGTCGCATCGGGTCCGAACAATGACGACACCAAATGGATGGAAGTCGTCCTGAACAATGCAGGTCAGCAGATGGACGCCATCTCGCTGCATTACTACACCGTGTGGCATGGCGACTGGGCGCAACGCGACAGCGCCATGGCCACCGGTTTCCCCACCTCGCATTGGAACGAGATCCTCTATCAGGCCTCGCGCATGGACGAAGTGTTGCGCGGGCATGAGGCGGTGATGGACAAGGTGGACCCGAAAAAGCGGATCGGCCTGTTCGTTGACGAATGGGGCACGTGGTATCGCCCCGAACCGGGCACGGAACCGGGGCACCTGTATCAGCAGAACACATTGCGCGACGCGCTGGTGGCGGGGATCACGCTCAACATCTTCCACGCCCATGCCGACCGGGTGCGGATGGCCAACATTGCCCAGGCGGTGAATGTGCTTCAGGCCATGCTGCTGACCGATGGCGATAAATTGGCCAAGACGCCGACCTATTACACCTTTGCCATGTATATGCCGTTTCAGGACGCGACCTTGATCCCGGTCAACGCCCCCGCCCCCATGTTAAAGGCTGAAAGCGGATCCTTCCCCGCCTTTACCGTCAGCGCGGCGCGGGCAAAGGACGGCAAAACCTATGTCGCTGTCGCCAATGCCGACAAGGACAAGGGCTATAAACTCTCGCTCGACCTTGGCACGTTGAAGGGTACGAAGGTTTCGGGACAAGTGCTGACGGCGGCCAAGCTGGACGCGCATAATACGCCGGGACAGAAGGAAGAGATTGCCCCGGCACCCTTTAATGGCGGGCGGATCAGCGGCGGCAAATTGTGGCTGGATATTCCGGCAAAATCGGTTGTCGTGGTCAAAATTGACGGCTAATCCCTGCAATTGATAACGCTATCAATGGGCCATAGAGCCTAGGCCCCGCTGTGGAACGATCCAAAGCGGGGTCCATAACAAAGGACAGAGTGATGCCCGTTAAGCCTCTGCTTTACGCAGCCCTGTTGCTGGGTGCCGCCCCGCTGGTTCAGGCTGCGCCGGATACGCCCCATCAGCGCCTTTTCGTCCTGTCCGACATTGGCAACGAGCCGGACGATCAGATGTCGCTGGTCCGCCTGCTGCTCTATGCCAACGAGATCGATATCGAGGGGCTTGGTGCCACCACATCGGTGTGGCAGCGCGAGAAGGTCAGCCCCGAAATCATGCACAAGGTCATCGACGCCTATGGCAAGGTGGCGGGCAATCTGCGCCTGCACGACCCGGCCTATCCCACGGGCGAGGCGATGGCCGCAAAAGTTTATGCGGGCCGCGCCGGATATGGTATGGCGGCGGTTGATGTGGACCACCCCTCGCCCGCCGCCTTGGCCTTGATCGCGGCGGCGCAGCGGCCCGACCCGCGCCCGCTCTGGGTGGGTCTGTGGGGCGGCGGCAACACTCTGGCCGAAGCGCTTGGCCATGCGAAAAAGACCATGGCGGCGGTGGAATTTGACGCGTTGATCGCCCGCCTGCGCGTCTATGCGATCAGCGATCAGGACGATGCGGGCGCGCCGATGCGCCGCACCTATCCCGGCCTGTTCTGGATCGGCACGCCTTCGTCACAGGATGGCGCGGAATATGCCGGTGCCACATGGACCGGCATTTCGGGCGACCAATATTATCGCAATGGCGCGGGCGCGAATTTCACGCCCGTTTCCAACGCATGGCTGGATAAAAACATCCGTTCGAAAGGCCCGCTGGGCGCGGCCTATCCGCACCACATGTTCATCATGGAAGGCGACACGCCCTCGTTCCTCGGCCTTATTCCCAATGGCCTGAATGCTCAGGACAAGCCCGACTGGGGCGGCTGGGGCGGGCGCTATCTGCTGCGCCAGTCGGTGGGCGAGAGCCGCAAGATCTGGACGCAGGGCGGCGACGCCTTCATGCGCACCACCAGCGCCGACACGGTCGATGGCCATACCAGCGATCAGGCGACCATCTGGCGCTGGCGTGAGGCATTCCAGAATGATTTTGCCGCCCGTATGGACTGGACCATCCAGCCCTATGCCAAGGCCAATCATGCCCCCCAACCCATCGTCAATGGACAGGCCGGACTGGCCCCCATCGCCATCAAGGCGAAGACCGGGCAAAGCCTGACGCTGGACGCCTCGGCCGGCCGTGATCCCGATGGCAACAAGCTGACCTATCGCTGGTTTGCCTATGACGAGGCCGGATTTGACGGCAAAGGCCCCAACCCCGCCCTTGAAATCACCCACGGCGACGCCGCGCGCGCCACGGTCAAAATTGCCGCACGCTGCGCCAAAAGCTGGCTGGACCTGCCGCAATTGAAATGTCCGGCGGTGCGCACCGCCCACGTAATTCTGGCCGTCACCGACAATGGCACGCCCGCGCTGACCCGCTATCGCCGCATTCTGATCGAGGTGTCCGATAATGACTGATCTTTCCGTTTCCCGCCGCGCCGCGCTGGGTCTGATCGGGGCCGGGGCTGTCGCGCCTGTCGCCGCCCGCGCGGCCGAAACCTCCGCCCTGCCCGGCGCCCTGTGGTTTGCGACGCAGGCCGACGCCCCATGGCAAAAACAGACCGTCCCGGCACTGAGCGAGGTCAGCAGGGCCAGCCTGTTCGGCACCGACGCCACGGTCAATCTGGCCAATCCGCGCCAGACGGTGGCGGGCTTTGGCGCCTGTTTCAACGAACTGGGCTGGGTCGCGCTGTCGCATCTGTCGCCTGCCGATCGCCAATCGGCCATGGCCGCAATGTTTGCCCCCGATCAGGCCGCCTTTACCCTGTGCCGCACGCCGGTGGGGGCCAATGACTTTGCGCGGCGGTGGTATTCCTATGACGAAACGCCGGGTGATTTCGATCTCAAGAGCTTTTCGACCGCCAATGACCGACAAACGCTGATCCCCTATATCAAGGCGGCGCAGGGCTTTAACCCCGACCTCAAACTCTGGGCCAGCCCGTGGAGCCCGCCCAGTTGGATGAAAAAGAATGGTTTTTACGCCATGGCCAAACCTTGGCCCGGCACGCCCGAAACCGGCATCCGCGACGATCAGACGGGCAAGGAGGGCGAGGACGCCTTCATTCAGGAAGACCGCTATTTCGACGCCTATGCGCGCTATTTCCGCCGCTATGTCGAAGATTACGCCAAGGCGGGCATCACCATCGGCACGGTGATGCCGCAAAATGAATTCAACTCGGCCCAGCCCTATTCCTCCTGCACATGGACGCCGGCGGGTCTGGCGCGTTTCCTGCCCTTCCTTGGCCGCGAGATGGACAAGGTGGGCACACGCGTGTTCTTCGGCACGCTGGAGCGCAGCAAGGTCGAGATGCTGGACGCCGTAATGTCCGACCCGAAAGCCGCCGCCGTCATCAAGGGCGTGGGCGTGCAATGGGACGGCAAACGCGCCCTGCCCCAGATTGCACGGCAATATCCGAATATGGAAATCTGGGGCACCGAATGGGAATGCGGCACCTCGACCAATGACTGGCACTATGCCCGTTATGGCTGGGCCAACCTGCGCCGTTACATCGAATTTGGCGCGGGCGCGTGGGATTACTGGAACGCGGTCCTGCCGACCGGGGGCCTCTCGCCCTGGGGTTGGCCGCAGAACAGCCTGATCGTGGTTGATCCGGCCACCAAATCATGGCGCCTGACGCCCGATTACTGGCTGATGCGTCACCTGTCCTCCTATGTGAAACCGGGGGCCAAGGTCCTGCCGGTCGACAGCTTCCTTGGCTTTGACGACAATATCGCCTTCCGTAATCCCGATGGCAGCGTGGTGCTGATCGCCAACAATGCGATGGGGCAAAAGCAGAAGGTGCGTTATGCGCTGGGCGCAAAGGCGCTGACGCTGGAACTGGCGGCGGATTCGCTCAACACGATTGTTCTGCCCGCCAGCGCTTTGGCCTGAGAACCGGATTGATATTGGCCATGCCCGCGCCGGGTGATCCAACCGCGCAGGCATGGCCAGACATTATACGGACAGGCAAGAGCCAAGCCGCCCCTTGATGATCCCCTCGGCCTCGGTGACGATACGCTGGATCAATTGCTGGCATGTCGGGATGTCGTGGATCAGCCCCATGACCTGCCCAGCGGTGACAACGCCATGGTTCATGTCGCCGGTGTTCAACCCTTCGCGGCCACGCGCGCCTTTGACCAGCGGGGCGATGGTTTCAAAGGGTTCGCCGCGGGCTTCTGCCTCAACCACGGCCTGCGAGATGGCGTTTTTCGCCACGCGGGCGGTGTTGCGAAAACTGCGAAAGATAAGCTGGGTCGCCCGCTCATCTCCCTCGACCAGCATGCGCTTGATGTCCGGGTGGATCGGCGCCTCGACCGTAGCGCAGAAACGCGTGCCCATGTTGATGCCCTCGGCCCCCAGCGCAAGGGCCGCCACCAGCCCGCGCCCGTCGCCAAAGCCGCCGCTGGCCAGCAAGGGCACACGCACCTTGTCCGCCGCCGCCGGGATCAGGATCAGGCCGGGGATGTCATCCTCGCCCGGATGCCCCGCGCATTCAAAGCCGTCGATGCTGATGATGTCGGCCCCCATCCGTTCGGCGGACAGCGCGTGGCGCACGGCGGTGCATTTGTGCAGAACGGTGATGCCGTGGCTCTTGAAGTCCTCGACATGCTCACGCGGGTTGTGGCCGGCGGTTTCAACGATCTTGATCCCGCTCTCGATAATCGCGCGGCGATAATCGGCATAGGGCGGCGGGTTGAGCGAGGGCAGCAGCGTCAGGTTCACCCCGAACGGCCTGTCGGTCAGGCTGCGGCACCGCTCGATCTCGGCCCGCAACGCATCGGGCGTGGGACAGGTCAGCGCGGTGATGATCCCCAGCCCGCCCGCGTTCGACACAGCGCTGGCCATATCGGCCGTGCCCACCCACATCATGCCGCCCTGAACGATGGGGTGCTCGATGCCTAGCATTTGCGTGATGCGGGTTTGCATGGGTGGTCCTCTCGTTGTTGTGGTTTTTTGGGTTTTGCCTCCGGCGGGCAAAGGGCGGGGGCCCTTTGCAATCCCGTTTTGGGGTGGTGGGAGGTTGGCCGGCGTTATGGTTATGGTTTGAAGGCCTGCGGCGCGGATAGGTATAAGTTCGCCGCGCCGCAGGCTTTTTAATGGTCAAAACTGCGTACCGTGAACCTTGGCCGAGGTAATGCACAACGCAGACAGTAACGGGAGCGCGAGGGTCCAGACCCTCGCACCTATCCTTCTTCACATGTTCGGATAATTGGGCCCGCCACCGCCTTCGGGCGCAACCCATGTGATGTTCTGCGTCGGGTCCTTGATGTCGCAGGTCTTGCAATGGACGCAGTTCTGGGCGTTGATCTGGAGTCGCTTGTCCGCGCCATCCCCCACGAACTCATACACGCCTGCGGGGCAATAGCGCGCTTCCGGTCCTGCGAACTGGCGCAGGTTGACCGCCACCGGCACGGTCGGGTCGGCCAGGCGCAAATGGCACGGCTGGTCCTCCTCATGGTTGGTGAAGGAGAAGGAGACATTGGTCAGCCGGTCAAACGAGATGACCCCGTCCGCCTTGGGATAGGCGATGGGCTGGTACAGGTCCGCGCGGCCCGTGGCCTCAGCGTCGGTGTGGTGAGCCATGGCACCGAACGGGTTCACCCGCAGGTATCGCGCCCACATCTCCGCGCCCGCCAGCACCGTGCCCAGCGCCCCGCCGAACTTGGCCACCAAGGGCTGGGCATTCTGCACAAGTTTCAACTCATCGGCGATCCAGCTTTCGCGCAAGGCAGCTTCATAGCTGTCAAGCTGCGTGCCTTCCTCGCCCCCGGCGATGGCGGTGACAATCGCCTCGGCGGCCAGCATGCCGCTCTTCATGGCGGTATGGCTGCCCTTGATGCGCGGCACGTTGACAAAGCCCGCGCTGCACCCGGCCAGCACACCGCCCGGAAAGGCCAGATGCGGCACCGATTGCCACCCGCCCTCGTTGATCACCCGCGCGCCGTAACTGACGCGCTTACCCCCTTCGAGGATCGCGCGAATGTCCGGGTGCTGTTTCCAGCGCTGGAATTCCTCATAGGGAGACACATGCGGGTTTTTGTAATCCAGCGCCGTGACAAACCCCAGCGCGACCTGTCCGCCCGCCTGATGATAGAGGAAGCCGCCGCCCCAGCTCTCGCTCTCCGAGAGCGGCCAGCCCTGCGTATGCAGCACGCGCCCCGGCACATGTTTGGCGGGGTCAATGTCCCACAATTCCTTGATGCCCAGACCATAGACCTGCGGCTGACAATCGCGCTCCAGATCAAACTTCGCCTTGACCCTTTTGGTCAGATGCCCGCGCGCACCCTCGGCCAGAATGGTATATTTCGCCGTCAGGTTCATGCCCGGCTGATAATCGCCCTTGGGCTGGCCCTCGTGGTCGACGCCCATGTCGCCGGTCTGCACGCCGATGAGCCGGTCGCCGTCATAGAGCAGTTCCGCCGCCGGGAAGCCGGGGAAGATCTCCACCCCCAGTTCCTCGGCCTTGCCCCCCAGCCAGCGGCACAGATTGCCAAGGCTGACGGTGTAATTGCCGTCGTTGCTCATGAACGGCGGCATCAGCGCGTGGGGCACTGAGTACTTGCCACCTTTGGTCAGCACCCAATGCCAATTGTCCGTCACCGGCACTTCCGCCAGCGGGCAACCATCGGTCCGCCAATCGGGCAGCAATTCATCCATCGCGCGCGGATCAACCACCGCGCCCGACAGAATATGCGCCCCGATCTCGGACCCTTTCTCCAGCACGCAGACGCTCAGATCCGCATTCAACTGCTTGATCCGGATGGCCGCGCCAAGGCCCGCAGGCCCTCCGCCCACCACCACCACATCATAGGGCATCGTGTCGCGCTGGATGTCGTCCATGGCTTACAGCTTCTCCGTCAGTTCGGGCACGGCGTTGAACAGGTCCGCGACCAGCCCGATGTCGGCCACCTGAAAGATCGGCGCGTCTTCGTCCTTGTTGATGGCGATGATGGTCTTGCTGTCCTTCATGCCGGCCAAGTGCTGGATCGCGCCGCTGATGCCGACCGCGACATAGACTTCGGGGGCGACGATCTTGCCGGTCTGGCCCACCTGATAATCGTTGGGCACGTATCCGGCATCGACCGCCGCGCGCGATGCGCCCACCGCCGCGCCCAGCTTGTCGGCCAGCGGGAAGATGGTGGCGGCAAAAGTCTCGGCGTCCTTCAAGGCGCGCCCGCCCGAAACGATCACCTTGGCGCTGGTCAGTTCGGGGCGTTCGCTCTTGGCCAGTTCCGCGCCCACAAAGCTGGAGAGGCCAGCATCGCCGGTGGTGGCGACGGTTTCGATTACCGCGCTGCCGCCGGTGGCCTCGGCCTTGGCAAAGGCCGTGCCGCGCGCGGTGATCACCAGCTTGGCGTCGCTGCTCTCGACCGTGGCAATCGCATTGCCCGCATAGATCGGGCGGGTGAAGGTCTTGGGGCCTTCGACGCTCAGGATGTCCGAGATCTGCGCCACATCGAGCAACGCCGCCACCCGCGGGGCGATGTTCTTGCCCGTGGTCGTGGCGGGCGCGACAAAGGCGTCATAGCCGCCCATCAGCCCCACCACCAGCGGCGCAACATTCTCGGCCAGCCCGTGT